>NZ_JBFALF010000002.1:0-158902 GCF_040656115.1 Nonomuraea sp. NPDC050202
CCGGTAGACGACCGGGTTGATAGGCCGGAGGTGGAAGCACGGTAACGTGTGGAGCTGACCGGTACTAATAGGCCGAGGACTTGACCACAAAGCATCTTGCTCGCGTCCACTAGGCAATTCTGAGACAGCAAACGGCTGTTTCGCAGGGTTACGGCGGTTATGGCGGGAAGGAAACACCCGGTTACATTCCGAACCCGGAAGTTAAGCTTCCCTGCGCCGATGGTACTGCACTCGGGAGGGTGTGGGAGAGTAGGTCACCGCCGGACAATCTTTATAGGGGAGGGCCCCGACCAGCACTGGTCGGGGCCCTCTCTTTTTGGTGTAACGAGGGCCACTCCCAGCAGCCGGAGTGGCCCTCTTCTTGCGTTCGGGGACCGTGTGGGTCAGGCGCGTTGCCACAGTGCGGGCACGCTGGGTGGTTCCCAGCCCGCCTGGGCCTGGTGCCCCTGCAGGCACCGGTAGGCCGCGCCGCCATAGGTGACCCGGTCACCCGCCTGGTAGGTCACCCCAACCTGCCAGGTGCCGCCGCCCGGAGGCGGACTCGTCGGTGGGTCCGTGGGCGGTACGCCCGGGACGTTGAGCACGAAGTCGAACGTGGCCTCCCTTCCCGTCCCCACCGTCCGGACGTTCATCAGGAGGCGGGGGTCGAAGATGGTGTCGGTGTTGTTGCGGGGCTCGCCGGGGAAGTAGAGCTGCGTCGTCAGGATCGGCCGGCCGGGGGCCTGGGCCTTGACGTGGATGTGCCTGGTGCGGCCCGGGTAGAGGCCGGGCACGATCGTGGTGAGCTTGAAGGCGCCCTGGGCGTTGGTGTACTGGTGGCCGCGGAAGTTGTACGTGATGTTGTCGTACGCGCCGGCGTTGTCGGCCTGCCAGAAGTCCAGCAGCACGTTGGCCAGGGGCTGGCACGCGAGGCCGAACACGTACCCGCTGACGGTGAGCGGCGTGCCGGCGCCGGGCAGGACCGTGCGCTGGGGGGAGTTCGGCTTGAAGTACGGGCCCTCCATCTGGGGGATGGTGGGGTCGTCGCCGTCTTCGCAGTACGGGGTGGGGGTGAGCGGCCCGCCGCTCTGGGCCGTCTGCCGGGCGAGGGCCGGCACCTGTCCGACGAGCAAGGGGACCGGTGCCGCTATGAGTGCCGCTTTGAACAGCGTCTTCCTGCTGATGCTGCCTTGCTTTTCCGCGCGAGTGTGCTCGCCGTCCACGATTGCCTCCTCAAGAGCGGCCCGCCGGGGGGTGGGGCAGGCTGTTTCCCAAGGTGGCACCCTGGCCGTCCGGGTGAGTACCCTCCAGTTTTCTATATGCGCGGCAATATGTTCGCCCCGCGTACGGACCGCTGCCGGCGGTCAGTAGGGTTGAAGGGTGGATTATCGTGCGGTAGAACGCGCGATCATGGATCGTGGCGTCGAGTGGGATTTCGAGCCGACGCTCGATCGGATCGCGGCCCTCCTTGACCTGCTCGGCTCGCCGCAGCGGTCGTACCCGGTCATACACATCGCCGGCACCAACGGAAAGACGAGCACGGCGCGGCTGACCGAGGTGCTGCTCAGGGAGCGCAACCTGCGGGTGGGGCGGTTCACCAGCCCGCACCTGGTGTCGATGCGCGAGCGGATCACCGTTGACGGGGAGCCGCTGAGCGAGGAGCGGTTCTCCCAGGTCTACGAGGAGGTCATCCCGTACGTCGAGCTGGCCGACACGCAGGGGCGGCGCATCCAGTTCTTCGAGCTGCTGACGGCCATGGCCTTCGCGGCGTTCGCCGACACGCCGGTCGACGTCGCCGTCGTCGAGACGGGCATGGGCGGGTCGTGGGACGCGACGAACGTCGCCGACGGCACCGTGTCCGTGATCACGCCCATCTCGCTCGATCACACCGACCGGCTCGGTCCTGACATCCCGAGCATCGCCGGCGAGAAGGCGGGCATCATCAAGGCCGGCGCGACCGCCATCCTCGCCCAGCAGGAGCTGGCCGCCGCCGAGGTGCTGATGCGGCGCGTGGCCGACGTCGGAGCGGTCGTGGCGCGCGAGGGGCTGGAGTTCGGCGTGCTGAGCCGGGAGGTGGCGATCGGCGGGCAACTGCTCACGCTGCGCGGGCTCAAGGGCGTCTACGACGAGATCTACCTGCCGCTGTACGGCGCTCACCAGGCGAGCAACGCCGTCTGCGCGCTGGCCGCCGTCGAGGCGCTGACCGGCGGTGACGATCCGCTCGACGTGGAGCTCGTACGTGCCGCGTTCGCGCAGGCGTCGTCGCCGGGGCGGATGGAGGTCGTGCGGCGCACCCCGACGGTGGTGATCGACGCCGCCCACAACCCGGGCGGGATGCAGGCGTCGCTGGAGGGGCTGCACGAGGCTTTCGACTTCGCCAAGGTGATCGGCGTGGTCGGGGTCATGCACGACAAGGACGTGGCGGGGCTGCTCGAGCTGCTGGAGCCGATCCTCGACGAGATCGTCGTGACCCGCAACTCCTCGCCCAGGTCGATGTCCGCCGAGGAGCTGGCGGCTCTGGCCGTGCCGCTGTTCGGCGAGGAGCGCGTCCACGTCGTCGAGCGGCTCGACGACGCCATCGACAGGGCGATCGGCATCGCCGATGCCGAGGGCGAGTTCAGCGGCACGGGCGTGCTCATCACCGGTTCCGTCGTGACGGCGGGCGACGCGCGGTTGCTGCTCAAGGCGGACGGCACATGATGAACTTCGAGGTCACACCCGGCATGCGCAGGCTCGGCGCGAGCGTGCTCGGCATGGAGGCGATCGTGGCCGGGCTGATCACGCCTGTGGCGATCAGCGTGGGGGGCGTAGAGCCGGCGCTCGCCGTGACGGTCGGCATCGGTCTGGCGGTGCTGTGCGTGGTCGCGGCGGGCCTGCTCAAACGGCCTTTCGGGTACGTGCTCGGCAGCGTCGTCCAGGTGCTGGCGATCTGCACGGGCTTCCTCGTGGCGACCATGTTCTTCCTCGGCGCGATCTTCACGGCGCTGTGGATCACGGTGATTATCGTCGCTCGCCGTGTCGAGGGCGCTACTTCCCGCTAAAGTCGGCCTCTATGGCCGTCCCCCCAAGCACGCGGCCGCCGCATCAGGCGCGCCTCAGACATCCCTGGCTGCTCGACACGTTGCTCGGGCTCCTCGTCGTGGCGTCGCTGCCGCTGGCGGTCGTCGCGATCCCCAACACGCTGTCCGTCGTCGCCAGGCTGCTGCCGCCCGGCCTCGACCACGCCGGGCTCATGCGCACGCACGGACTCGCGCTGCCCGCCCTGATACTGGCCGTTCCGCTGGCGGGTGTGGCGCTGCGCCGCGTGCCCGTCGCCCACCTGCTGGTGGGCGGGCTGGCACTGGTGGCGCTGTCCGACGCGGCGGGCGGGTACGCGGACTCGGAGTTCGTCGTCGGCGTGGTGCGCGTGCTGCGCGGCGCCGGCGCCGGGCTCGTGCTCACCACCACGCTGGCGGCCGTGTGGAGCCGCCTGCCGGTGTTGCGGGCCCTGTGGGTGGGTGTGTTCGGCCTCAGCCTGCTCGCGGCGCAGGCGTTCGCGCTGTGGCCGCTGGACGAGGTGAGCAGCTGGCGGGTCACGCTGCAGCCGTACCCGATGGTGACGGGTGTCGCGCTCGGCCTTGCCGCGGTTCACCTGGTCGCGTGGATGCTGCTCGGGCGGCCCGAGACGCCCGCCCCCGATCTGCATGAGCGCGGGCGGCTGCTGCTGGCGGCCGTGCCCGCCGCGGCCATCGCGGTCGTGGCGATCAGCACGGCGAGCGAGGGCTGGCGGGCCCTGCCGGTGATCCTGCTGGCGGCGGTGGCGGTCCTGGGGCTGCTGGCATTGGCCTCGATCGGGGACGCGCGCGGCCGCGCGACGGCGTACACGATGGTGGCGGTCGGTGTGGTGCTGCTGCCCAGCGCGGCGCAGGTCACGCTGGTGGAGATGGGCGGTCTCGGCGGGCCCGGGCTGCGCGGCCTCTGGGTGCCGTACACCGTGGCCGGGGTGCTCGCGATCGTCGCCTCGGTGGTGGTGCGGCTGCTCACGCGGGGCGCGGGGCGCTGGCTGGCGCCCCTGGGGCTGCTGGCCATGGTGGTCGGGCTCTGCTCGGTGCGGCTCGTGGTGCCGTCGGCCGACGGGATGGTGCTGACGGTGCCGTTCAGCCTGCTCGCGGTGGGTGCGGCGGTGGCGCTGACGGCGGCGTCGCAGGAGGTGGGCGTCGGGGCGGCGGTGTTCGGGCTGTCGCTGGGCTGCGCGGGCGTGCTGGCGGGGTTCCTGCTCGGCACGGGGGTGCAGATGACCATGCTGGACGGGGTGCGGTCGGCGCAGGAGCTGGTCGACAGCTTCGTGGGGGCGTTGCACTGGTGGGCGTTGATCGGCGGGTTCCTCGTGGTGGCGATCATCGTGCTGGCGGCCGTGATGGCCCGGCGTTCCGGGACGGGGGCCGCTTTGGCGGAGCCCGTGCCGCCGGTGGAACCTCCCTGTGCCGGCATTCCCCCTGCTGCGCCCGCGGATGTGCTGCTCGTGCCGGCGCCGGGCGGGGACGACGACGAGGAGGAGGAGGGGCCCACCGGTGCGATCCCCCGCGTGGTGCTGCCCGTGGCGGCCCGGGGCGCCTTCGACAAGGCGGGGGCCGCGTCCGAGGGGCGGGTGGAGCCCGCCGTGCCGCCTCAGGGGCATTCTCCCGAGGGCCGCGGCGCCTCTTCCTAGGCTTGGTCGTGCTGGGGAAAACGAGGGCGCGGCCGGGGACGGTAAGCTGAGGGCCCTGCTACGGCGACGCGTGGGCGCGTGCCCCGCGACGCGTCTTCGCGGCCAGGCCGGATGCCTGCAGTCGCGACCCCACTCTGTTCGAAGGAGAACTCCAAGTGTCCGAGCGCACTCTTGTCCTGATCAAGCCCGACGGGGTTAAGCGCGGCCTCATCGGTGACGTGATCGCCCGTGTGGAGCGCAAGGGCCTCAAGGTCGTGGCGATGGACCTGCGCACCCTCGACGCCGACACCGCCAAGGCGCACTACGCCGAGCACTCCGAGCGGCCGTTCTTCGGCGAGCTCGTCGAGTTCATCACCTCGGGGCCGCTCGTCGCCATGGTGCTGGAGGGGCCGCGTGCCGTCGAGGCCTTCCGCGCCCTGGCCGGCGCCACCGACCCGGTCAAGTCGGCTCCGGGGACGATCCGCGGTGACCACGCCCTCGAGATCGGTGAGAACGTGGTGCACGGCTCCGACTCGCCCGAGTCGGCGGCTCGCGAGATCAAGATCTTCTTCCCGGACCGGTTCTAGGCTGTTTCCGGTTCTTTTCTGCGCGCGTCTCTGCGGCTTCGGCCGCTGGGGCGCGCGTTTCTTTTGTCCCGGATGCTCGTGGATGGGGATGGAGCCCGTGCCCGTGTGCCCGGTCGCTCGGGGTGCGGCAGGGGACGGGAATATTGTGGAGGGGCGGCGCGGCAGGTTTTTGTCGGCTGCTTACCGTATGGTTTCTCGCGGTTGGTTGTTGGATCGTTCCAGAGCCTCAGCGGATGTTGTGGTGCAATCCGGGCAAAATTGCGGT
The DNA here is from genome assembly GCF_040656115.1 of Nonomuraea sp. NPDC050202. Lineage (NCBI taxonomy): Bacteria > Bacillati > Actinomycetota > Actinomycetes > Streptosporangiales > Streptosporangiaceae > Nonomuraea > Nonomuraea sp. NPDC050202. The sequence goes on from NZ_JBFALF010000002.1 coordinate 5,498, forward strand.
TGAGGTAGGGGCTGGAGATTTTTGAGGGGCGCGATGGCTCATTGCGCGCATCGGTGGGTACGTCACGTTACGATTCGAATTCGATCCGTAGTCATTCGCGAACGACGTTACGGAGGGCTCCGTTCCCCATGGGCAGCAAGCTCGCGTTCCTCGGCCGTGACATGGCGGTCGACCTGGGCACCGCCAACACGCTGGTCTATGTGCGTGGCCGTGGCATCGTGCTCAATGAGCCATCAGTCGTCGCGATAAACACGGCGACCGGCAAGATCGTTGCGGTCGGCATCGAGGCCAAACGAATGATCGGCCGCACGCCTGGCAACATCATCGCGGTCCGTCCGCTCAAGGACGGTGTGATCGCGGATTTCGACGTCACTGAGCGGATGTTGCGATATTTCATCCAAAGGGTGCATCGACGGCGACATCTCGCTAAGCCGCGCATCATCATCGCCGTGCCCAGCGGCATCACCAGCGTTGAGCAGCGGGCGGTGAAAGAGGCCGGTTACCAGGCGGGGGCCAGAAAGGTCTACATCGTCGAGGAGCCGATGGCCGCCGCCATCGGGGCCGGGCTGCCGGTGCACGAGCCGACGGGCAACATGGTCGTCGACATCGGCGGCGGCACCACCGAGGTGGCCATCATCTCGATGGGCGGCGTGGTCACGAGCCAGTCGATCAGGATCGGCGGCGACGAGCTCGACCAGGCGGTGATCGCGTTCGCCAAGAAGGAGTTCTCGCTGATGCTGGGCGAGCGCACCGCCGAGGAGATCAAGATAGCCATCGGCTCGGCCTGCCCGTTCGGCGAGGAGGCGCACGCGGAGGTCCGCGGGCGCGACCTGGTCAGCGGGCTGCCCAAGACGATCATCGTGTCCAGCGAGGAGATCAGGAAGGCCACCGAGGAGCCGGTCAACGCGATCGTCGACGCGGTCAAGACCACGCTCGACAAGTGCCCGCCCGAGCTGTCCGGCGACATCATGGACCGCGGCATCGCGCTCACCGGCGGTGGAGCCCTGCTCAAGGGGCTCGACGAGCGGGTCAAGGCCGAGACGGGCATGCCCGTCCACCTGGTCGACAACGCCCTCGACTCGGTGGCCATCGGGTCCGGCAAGTGCGCCGAGGAGTTCGAGGCCCTCCAGCAGGTCCTGGTGCCGGAGTCGCGACACTGATGAGAGACTCACGCCGTGCTCGGCTGATCCTGGGAGTGCTGCTGGCGGCGGCGCTGGTCATCCTGACCATCGACCACCGCACCGGCGAGAGCTCACCGCTGCGCCCGTTGCGCGCGGCCGGGTCCTACCTGTTCGGCACGGCGGAGCAGTTCGGCGGCGGGGTGATGCGCCCCGTCAGCACGTTCGTGCACGCGATCCTGACCGCCCCCGCCGCCAGGGAGCGCATCGAGGCGCTCAAGGCGGAGAACGCGAAGCTGCGTGCGGGGCTGCTGGCAGGCAAGCTCGACGCCGACCGCTCCAAGGAACTGGAGCGGCTGGTCGGGCTTGCCGGGGCCGGCGGATACAAGGTGGTCCCCGGCAACGTGATCGCCAGGCGGGGGCAGCCGGGGTTCGAGGACGCGGTGCAGATCGACATCGGCACCAACGACGGGGTGCGGCCGGAGATGACCGTGCTCAACGGCGACGGGCTGGTCGGGCGGGTCTTGCACGCCTCCTCCCGTACCTCGACGGTGGTGCTGCTCAGCGATCCCGCCTCGGCCGCGGGGGCGCGGCTGGAAGGTGGCAAGGAGATCGGCGTCGTGCACGGGGTGGGGGAGCACGGGCGGCTCGTGCAGTTCCGGCTGCTCGACTCCACCGCGGCGATGAGCAGGGGTGGGCGGATCGTGAGCTTCGGCTCCCAGCACGCGCGGCCGTACGTGCCGGGGGTGCCGATCGGGGTCATCGAACGGGTGGAGTCCACGCCAGGGGAGCTGACGCGTATCGCCTACGCCCGGCCGTACGCGGATCTGACGGCCCTCGACGTGGTCGGCGTGGTGGTGGAGGCGCCGAAGCGGGACCCGCGTGACGCGGTGCTGCCCTCCAAGGAGGGCTCGCGGTGAGGGGAGGACGTGGGGGCGGGGGCGGCTGCCGGGTGGCGCTCGCGGTGAGGGGAGGGCGTCGGTGTGGAGGTGGCTGCCGGGTGGCGCCGGCAGTGAGGGGAGGGCGTCGGTGCGGGGGCGGCTGCCGGGTGGCGCTGGCAGTGAGGGGAGGGCGTCGGTGCGGGGGCGGCTGCCGGGCGGTGCTTCCGGTGAGGCGTGACCGCGGGGTCGCCGGGCGCGGAGTGGTCGTGGTGATCGGCGGGGTCGGCGTGGGGCCGGCGAGCGGGGAGGGGGCGCGGTGATCGGGGGTGTTTCCGTGGTGCTGGCGTTGCTGGCGCAGGTGATACTCGTCAACCGGGTGCCGCTGCCCGCCGGCGGAGCGCCCGATCTGGTGCTGCTGGTCGTCATCGGGGCCGCGCTGGTCAGAGGGCCCGCGCCGGGGGCGGTGCTCGGGTTCTTCGCCGGGCTGCTGGTCGACGTCATGCCGCCGACCGCTCATCTCATGGGCCAGTACGCGTTCGTGCTCGCGCTGGTCGGCTACGTCGCCGGGCGGGGCGCGGGCGGGCCCGTGACGACCGTCGTGCTGTGCGTGCTGATGGCGCCGCTGCTGGCGGCGGCCGTGGGCGGGCTGATCTCCGATCCCCGGGTGACGATGTCCACGCTGACCGAGCAGGTGCCGGTCACGATCGTCTACACGCTGCTGGTCTCGCCGATCGTGATCTGGCTGACCACCAGGAAGAGATTCGCGACATGACCAGGATGCGAGCCCGGCTGCTGACGTTGCACGTGCTGGTGCTGACGCTGCTCGTCGTGCTGGCCGTGCGGCTGTGGCAGGTGCAGGTGGTGCGCGGGCAGGAGTTCGTGGCGCGGGCCACGGAGACCAGGACACGCGCGGTGATCGTGCCGGCCGTGCGCGGGCAGATACTCGACTCCTCGGGCCGGCCGCTGGTGCGCAACAAGACCGCCCTGGTCGTCTCCGTGGACAGGACCCGCCTGTCGAGGATGAAGGACGGCGGCGTCAAGGTGCTGCGCAAGCTCTCCGAGGTGCTCGGGCGGCCGGTGTCGGACCTGCAGCAACGCATCACGCCGTGCGGCCCGGGTGTGGGCAAGCCGTGCTGGACGGGGTCGCCGTACCAGCCGGTGCCGCTGGACGAGAAGGTCGACACGCGCGAGGCGCTGCAGATCCTGGAGCGGCAGGAGGAGTTCCCCGGGGTGACGGCGGAGATCCACTCCGTCAGGCAGTACCCCGGAGGCAGGGCCGGGGCGCAGATGCTCGGCTACCTGCAGCCGGTCACCGAGGCCGAGCTGGAGAAGCGGGAAGGGCTCAAGGCCAGCTTCTCGGGGGTGGACCTGGCGGGGCGCGACGGGCTCGAATACGTCTACGACGACGCGCTGCGGGGCAAGGCCGGGCTGCGCAGGGTGCAGGTCGACCGGATGGGCAAGGCGCTCGGCGTCGAGGAGCAGATCACCCCCATCCCCGGCGACCACCTCGTGACCAGCATCGACTCCCGCGTGCAGGCGGTGACCGAGAAGGCGCTCGACAAGGCGATGAAGTCGGCGCCGTCGGCCGACGGCGGGGCCGCGGTGGTGCTCGACGCGCGTACGGGGCGGGTCGTGGCGCTGGCCAGCGCGCCCGGGTACGACCCCGAGATCTGGGCGGGCGGGATCTCGGCGCGGGGCTACCAGTGGCTGCTGTCGGAGAAGTCCGGCAAACCGCTCGTGTCGCGGGCGATCAACGGGCAGTTCGCGCCCGGTTCGACGTTCAAGGTCTCGTCGGTGGCGGCCATGCTGCGCGCCGGATATCCGCTCAACGGCCACTATTCGTGCCCGGGCTCGTACGCGGTGGGCGGCCGGGCCTTCAACAACTTCCGCGGCATCGCGCTGGGCACGCTCTCCCTGCACACGGCGCTGGTCAAGTCGTGCGACACGATCTTCTACCGGGCGGCGTACGAGCAGTATCTCAAGGACGGCGGGCGCTTTCCGAAGCGCAAGCCCAAGGAGGTGTTCGCCAACACGGCGCGGGCGTTCGGCTTCGGCAGCCCGACCGGCGTGGACCTGCCGGGCGAGTCAGGGGGACGCATCCCCGACCGGACCTGGAAGAAGGAGCTGTGGAACCAGACCAGCGCGGTCAACTGCGAGCGGTCGCGTAAGGGGTATCCGGAGGAGAAGGACAAGGCGCGGGCCGAGTTCCTGAAGCGGCTGGCGCTGGAGAACTGCACCGAGGGCTTCCTGCTGCGGCCGGGCGACTCGGCCAACTTCTCCATCGGGCAGGGCGACGTGCTGGTCACGCCGATGCAGCTGGCCAGGGCGTATGCGGCGCTGGTGAGCGACGGCAAGGTGCGCAGCCCGCGCATCGGGTGGGCGCAGGTGCGGCCCGACGGCAAGGTGGTCAGGACCATCCCCGTGCCGGTGGTCGGCAAGCTGCCGCTCAGCGAGAAGGAACGGCTCTACATCAAGAACGCGCTGAGCCAGGTGGCCGCCGACGGCACGGCGGCGGGGGCCTTCGCCGGGTTCCCGATGAACAAGGTGCGGGTGGGCGGCAAGACGGGAACCGCCGAGGTCTGGGGGAAGCAGGACACCTCGTGGTTCGCGTCGTTCGCGCCCACGAAGAACCCGCAGTACGTGGTGGTCGCGATGGTCTCGCAGGGCGGGATGGGCGCGCAGACGGCCGCGCCGGCCGTACGGGAGATCTATGAGGGGATCTACGGCATCAAGCGCAAGCCCGCCGTGCCCAACGGCGGGCGGCTGACCACGCGGCTGCCGCGCTTCGCCCCGGACGGAACGGTGATCCGGGGATGAGCAGGCGTACGGGAGGGTGGAGGTGATGGCGCGGACAGCGGTCGTGCGGCGGCCCTCGTTGCTGCGGCGGATCACCGCCGAGAACTCCACCGTGCGCCGGCTGGACGGGCTGATGCTGGTGGCGGTGGCCGGCTTGTGCGTGATCGGCACGCTGCTGGTGTGGTCGTCCACCAGGACCTGGGCGCCGGGCTCGACAGGGCTGGTGAAGAAGCACCTGCTCAACGAGACCATCGGCGTGGTGCTGTGCGGGATCGTGGCCATGGTGGACCATCGGGCGATGCGGGCGTACGCGCCGCTGGTGTTCCTGCTGTCGCTGGTCGGGCTGGGGCTGGTGATCACGCCGCTGGGGGCGACGATCAACGGCTCGCACTCGTGGATCCTGCTCGGCGGGGGGTTCGCGGTGCAGCCGTCGGAGTTCGCCAAGGTCGGGCTGCTGCTCATCATCGCGATGTTGCTGGCCCAGCCGGCCGAGGGCACCGATCGGCCCCGCGGGCTCGACGTGGCACTGGTGCTGCTGTGCGCGTCGATCACGATGGGGCTGGTGATGCTCCAGCCGGACCTGGGCACGGCGATGGTGCTGGCGGTGATCACTGCCGCCGGGCTGATCATCGCGGGCATGCGCAAGCGGTGGATCGGGGCGCTGACGCTGGTCGCGGCCGGCGGGATGTTCTCGGTGTTCTACTTCCAGATGCTGGAGCCGTACCAGGTGGCGCGGTTCACGGCGTTCGTCGACCCGAGCGTGGACCCGCGCGGGGTGGGCTACAACAGCACGCAGTCGATGATCGCGATCGGCTCGGGGCAGCTCCTGGGGAAGGGGCTGCTCGGCGGCGGGCAGACGACCGGGCGGTTCGTGCCGGAGCAGCACACCGACTTCATCTTCACCGTGGCGGGGGAGGAGTTCGGGTTCCTCGGGTCGGTCACCGTGGTGCTGCTGCTCGGGGTGGTGCTGCTGCGCGGGCTGAAGATCGCCAGGCAGTGCGAGGACCGGTTCGGGACGCTGGTCGCGGGCACGATCGTGTGCTGGTTCGCGTTCCAGACGTTCATCAACGTGGGCATGACGATCGGGATCATGCCGATCACCGGGCTGCCGCTGCCCTTCGTGTCGTATGGCGGCACCGCCACGTTCGCCAATCTCATCGCCGTCGGGCTTCTCCAGGCCATCAGGGTGCGAAGACAGTCGTTCAATTAGGGGTAATGTTCGTGGCTTGTTGCGACGAGTGCGGCGAACGCTTCCTGTTGCCCGCGAACAACGTCGCCGCCGTGCACGGTCTGGACAGCGGGGTCATCGCCGTCGAGCTGACCCGCTACGAAGGGCACCACATCCCGGTGCCCGGTGGAAACGACATCGGCATCCCCGGACCCGCCACCGTCTGAGCGCCGCTACCCTTGACGGTATGCCTGTCGAGTCGATTTTCCACCGCCTGGAAGCGCTGCTGCCCAAGGTGCAGAAGCCCATCCAGTATGTCGGGGGTGAGCTCAACTCGACCGTCAAGGACTGGGACGCGGCGGACGTGCGGTGGGCGCTGATGTACCCGGACGCCTACGAGGTCGGGCTGCCCAACCAGGGCGTGGCCATCCTCTACGAGATTCTCAACGAGCTCCCGGGCACGCTGGCCGAGCGCACCTACGCGGTCTGGCCGGATCTCGAGGAGCTCATGCGGGCCGAAGGCGTCCCGCAGTTCACCGTGGACGCGCACCGGCCGGTGCGCGCCTTCGACGTGCTCGGCGTGTCGTTCTCGACCGAGCTCGGCTACACCAACCTGCTGACCGCGCTCGACCTGGCCGGCATCCCGCTGCTGGCCGCCGACCGCGGCGAGGACGACCCGATCGTGCTCGCCGGCGGCCACGCGGCCTTCAACCCCGAGCCCATCGCCGACTTCCTCGACGCGGCCGTGCTCGGCGACGGGGAGCAGATCTCCATCGCCATCTCCGAGGTCATCCGCGAGTGGAAGGCCGAGGGCAGCCCCGGCGGGCGTGACGAACTGCTGATGCGGCTCGCCGAGTCCGGCGGGGTCTACGTGCCGAAGTTCTACGACGTCGAGTACCACGCCGACGGCCGCATCAAGCGGGTCGCCCCCAACCGGGCCGACGTGCCGTGGCGGGTGCACAAGCACACCGTGATGGACCTCGACGAGTGGCCCTACCCGAAGAAACCGCTGGTGCCGCTGGCCGAGACGGTGCACGAGCGGTTCAGCGTGGAGATCTTCCGCGGCTGCACGCGCGGCTGCCGCTTCTGCCAGGCCGGCATGATCACGCGCCCGGTGCGCGAGCGCTCCATCACCACGATCGGCGCGATGGTCGAGAACGGCATCAAGGAGTCCGGCTTCAACGAGGTCGGCCTGCTGTCGCTGTCGTCCGCCGACCACTCCGAGATCGGCGAGGTCGCCAAGGGCCTGGCCGACCGCTACGAGGGCACCAACACCTCGCTGTCGCTGCCCTCGACCCGGGTCGACGCGTTCAACATCGACCTGGCCAACGAGTTCTCCAGGAACGGCAGGCGCTCGGGCCTGACGTTCGCGCCCGAGGGCGGCTCGGAGCGCATGCGCAAGGTGATCAACAAGATGGTCACCGAGGAAGACCTGATCCGCACCGTCACCACGGCCTATTCGCAGGGGTGGCGCCAGGTCAAGCTCTACTTCATGTGCGGCCTGCCCACCGAGCAGGACGAAGACGTGCTCGGCATCGCCGACCTGGCCAAGAAGGTCATCAAGGCGGGCCGCGAGGCGACCGGCAGCCGCGACATCCGCTGCACGGTCTCCATCGGCGGCTTCGTACCCAAGCCGCACACGCCGTTCCAGTGGGCGGGCCAGGCCGACCACGAGACCGTCGACAGGCGGCTCAAGGCGCTGCGCGACGCGCTCAGGAGCGACAAGAACTACGGCCGCGCCATCGGTTTCCGCTACCACGACGGCAAGCCGTCCATCGTGGAAGGGCTGCTGTCGCGGGGTGACCGCAGGGTCGGCGCCGTGATCAGGGCCGTCTGGGAGGACGGCGGCCGGTTCGACGGCTGGAGCGAGCACTTCTCCTACGAGCGCTGGATGGCCGCCGCCGAGAAGGCGGGCGTCGACGTCGACTGGTACACCACGCGCGAGCGGGAGGAGAACGAGGTCCTGCCGTGGGACCACCTCGACGCCGGGCTCGACCGCGAATGGCTGTGGCAGGACTGGCAGGAGGCCGTCTCCGGCGGTGAGGTCGAAGACTGCCGCTGGACTCCGTGCTACGACTGCGGTGTCTGCCCGACGATGGGCACCGAGATCCAGATCGGCCCCACGGGGCGAAAACTCCTTCCTCTGACGGTGGTCTAGCGCGCTCAGTGGGCGAGCCGTGTCACGGCGTACACGTTCATCCGCCGCAGCGGCTTATCCTGAGACGAAGGAACTCTTACAAGGGAAGGACGACAAGCTCTGAAACCTGTTCCCGAAGGGCCTCCGCCCGCGCCCACGGTGCAGCGCCTGCGTGTGCGTTACGCCAAGCGCGGCCGCCTGCGCTTCACCAGCCATCGCGACATCTCGCGGGCCGTCGAGAGGGCGGTCCGCCGTGCCGGCATTCCGGTGGCCTACAGCGCGGGCTTCTCGCCCCACCCGAAGATCTCCTACGCGGGCGCGGCACCGACCGGTGTCGCCAGCGAAGCCGAATACCTCGAGATCGGTGTTACCACGCCGTGCGACCCCGCCCAGGTCAGACAGAGCCTGGACGAGTCGTTGCCGTCTGGGCTCGATGTGCTCGACGTCGTGGAGGCGGGGCAGGGTGGGCTGGCCGACCGCTTGGAGGTCTCCGACTGGGAGGTGCGGCTGCCGGGTGCCGATCGCGAGCCCGCCGAGGTGGCGGTGGAGAAGTTCCTCGCGGCAGGCACGGTGGAAGTCGAGCGCCTGACCAAGAAGGGTCCCCGCCGCTTTGACGCGCGGCAGGCCGTCCTGGGGCTCACGGTGTTCGAGGGAACAGACAGAATCGCAGCTCAGGTGCATGGAGAGCCGTGTGTCATACTGCGCATGGTTGTTCGGCACATGACGCCTGCCGTTCGACCCGACGATGTGCTCACAGGGCTGCGCCTTGTGGCCGACTTCGCGCCGCCGGTTCCCCCCGAGGTGACCAGGCTGGCGCAGGGGCCGCTCGACGCGAGCACCGGTGCACTTGCCGACCCGCTCGACCTGGACCGCGACACCACGCGCGGCGGCGAGGCGGGAGCGGTGGGTGAGCACGTCGCCGGTTAAGGACGTGCCCGGCATGAGCCGGACACGACCGCTGACAGGACTTGGCGCCGGCGCGCTCTTCACGGGAGCGCCGGCGGACAACGAGACACGAGGGCTCCTGCGCGGCGCGGCGACGCGCCCGGGAGCTGACGGGAGAACGCCCGCATGCTCGACAACGAGCCCAACGCCGGGGCCACTGGCCCCGACGGGGAGACAATTGAACAGCCCGAGGTGACCAGTCGTCGCCGCTCCGCCAGCCGCCCCGCGGGTCCTCCGCCGGAGCTGCCCGAGGAGCCGGCCTCCGCTCCGGTCACTGTCGCCGCCGCACAGGCCGCGCCGTCCGTGGCCGAGGTGCAGGCGGTGCAGCGCAACGCCGCCCAGCGGGCCGCCGGTGAGCCGGCGCCTGAGCTGCTCGCGGCGACCGAGCGCACGGCCGAGGCCGGTACGGCGACCGTGCCGGCCGCTGATGCCGTTGCCGGTACGGCGGCGGGGAGCGCCGGTGCGGCTGCCGAGGGGACGAGCCCGGTGGAGGCCGCCGCGGCCGAGGCCGTCGCCGACGCCGTGGCCGAGAAGCCGAAGAGGGCCACCAGGACACGGTCGACCGCGACGACGACGCGGCGACGTACGACGAAGAAGGCCGCTGAGGCCGAGCAGGAAGCCGCGCCCGCGGTGCCGGAGGGTGAGGCCGGAGCGCCCGGCGAGGCCGCTGAGGCCGTCGCTGAGGCCGCCGCGGAGGCGCCTGTGAAGCGGCGCAGGACGCGTAAGAAGGCCGAGGCGGAAGAGGCCGCGGCGCCTGTCGCCGAGGTGTCCGGCACCGAGGTGTCCGGCGCGCAGGTTTCCGGCGTGGCGGTGTCCGGTGGCGAGGCGCGGTCCGTGGAGGACTCCGCCGCGCGGGCCGGGGTGGCCGAGGCCGGTGCCGCCGAGGGGGCCGAAGTGGTCGCGCCCTCCGGTGGTGGTGAGGTCGCGGCGCCGTTCGGCGGCGAGGCGGCGGTCACGGGTGCCGGTGGCCAGGTGGGCGCGGCTGAGGACGTCCCTGCCGGTGCCGACCGTGCGGCCGCGGAGGCCGCCGTCGCTCCTGAAGGGGCGACCGGGACGGCACGGCGCCGTACGCGCAAGGCCACGACGGCGAAGGCCGGTAAGGCGGCGGGCGCGGCCGAGAGTGCTGCGGTGCCCGCAGGCGAGGCCGGGGGCGCTGCCGTGCCTGCCGGTGAGGCTGGGGGCGCTGCCGTGCCTGCCGGTGAGGCCGGAGGCGCCGCGCTGTCGGCCGGTGAGGCCGCTGCGGCGGCGGGCGCCGGTGAGGGCAGCGCCGACGTGGCCGGCGGCGCGGGCGTCGAAGCGGCTGCGGCCGGTGCGGGCCGTGCGGCGGCCGGCGCCGGTAGGGGCCGTGCCGGTAAGGGCCGCGCTGCGGCCGGCGAGGGCCCCGCGGACGCAGGTGCCGGTGAGGCTGCCGAGGGCGACGAGGCGGACGAGGACATTCTGGAGATCCTGCCCGAGGACGAGCCGCTCGACGACGAGCCCGCGGGTGAGGACCTCGACGAGGAGAGCGTGCGGCCGAGCCTGCTCGCCGACCCCTTCGGGCTGACCGCGCGCAGGGACGTCGAGGCGGGCGGCGCCGCGTTCCAGCGGCCGGCGGCCATCTTCGCGCCGCTGTTCCAGGCGCCCGACCCCAGCCGTGCCAAGCCGGTCGTGCAGCGGAAGGTCGAGCCGCAGCCCGCTCCCGAGCCCGAGGAGGCTGAGGAGCCGGTCGACGAGACCGTGGCCGAGGACGAGGAGACCGACCTCGACACCTCCGACGAGCAGGAGGAGGAAGAGGGCGGCGGCCGTCGCCGTCGCCGCCGCAGGGGCGGCAGGGGCCGCGGCAAGGCGCGCGAGCGTGACGAGGCCGAGGACGGCGAGGAGTCCGAGGAGGAAGGCGACGAGGAGCAGGCGGAGGAGGCCCAGGAAGAGGAGTCCTCCACGTCGCGGCGTCGTCGCCGTCGCCGCCGCCGGGGCAGCGAGGAGGTCGCCGAGCCGGCCAGCGACGACCCGCCGAACACCGTGGTGCGCATCCGCGCGCCGCGCTCCGGCCGTACGGCGACGCTCGACACCGCCACCGACGGCGTGCAGAGCGTGCGCGGCTCCACCCGGCTGGAGGCCAAGAAGCAGCGCCGCCGTGAGGGGCGCGAGCTCGGCCGCCGGCGCCCGCCGATCATCACCGAGTCGGAGTTCCTGGCCCGCCGCGAGTCCGTGGACCGGATGATGGTGGTGCGCCGCCAGGGCGACCGTACGCAGATCGCGGTCCTGGAGGACGGCGTGCTCGTCGAGCACTACGTCAACCGTGAGGCCAGCCAGTCGTACGTCGGCAACGTCTACCTCGGCAAGGTGCAGAACGTGCTGCCCTCGATGGAGGCGGCGTTCGTGGACATCGGCAAGGGCAGGAACGCGGTCCTGTACGCCGGTGAGGTGAACTTCGACACCGCCGGGATGGAGGGCCAGCCCAAGCGGATCGAGTCGGCGCTGAAGTCGGGCCAGTCGGTGCTCGTGCAGGTCACGAAGGACCCGATCGGGCACAAGGGCGCCCGCCTCACGTCGCAGATCAGCCTCCCCGGGCGTTACCTCGTGTACGTGCCGGACGGGTCGATGACCGGCATCAGCCGCAAGCTGCCCGACAAGGAGCGCACGCGGCTCAAGAGCATCCTGAAGAAGGTCATGCCGGAGAACGCCGGTGTGATCGTGCGCACGGCGGCCGAGGGCGCCTCCGAGGAGGAGCTGGCCCGCGACGTGGCCCGGCTGTCGGCGCAGTGGGAGAGCATCCAGAAGAAGGCCAAGTCGGCCAGCCCGCCCGAGCTGCTGTCCGCCGAGCCCGACCTGACCATCAGGGTCGTGCGTGACGTCTTCAACGAGGACTTCACGAACCTGGTCGTCCAGGGCGACGAGGCGTGGGACACGGTGGACGACTACGTCGAGTACGTCGCTCCGCACCTGGCCGAGCGCCTGTCGAAGTGGGACGGCGAGCAGGGCGACGTGTTCGAGTCGTACCGGATCGACGAGCAGCTCGCCAAGGCGCTGGACCGCAAGGTGTGGCTGCCGAGCGGTGGCTCGCTGGTGATCGACCGTACCGAGGCGATGACCGTCGTCGACGTCAACACCGGCAAGTTCACCGGCCAGGGCGGCAACCTGGAGGAGACCGTCACCAGGAACAACCTGGAGGCGGCCGAGGAGATCGTCCGCCAGCTCCGGCTGCGCGACATCGGTGGCATCATCGTGATCGACTTCATCGACATGGTGCTGGAGTCGAACCGCGACCTGGTGCTGCGGCGGCTGCTGGAGTGCCTGGCGCGCGACAGGACGAAGCACCAGGTGGCCGAGGTCACCTCGCTGGGGCTGGTCCAGATGACGCGTAAGCGGGTCGGTCAGGGCCTGCTGGAGGCGTTCTCGACGCCGTGCGAGTGCTGCAACGGGCGCGGCCTGGTGGTCTCCACCGAACCGGTGGAGTCCAAGCCGGAGCCGCGTGGCACGCAGGGCAAGATGGCGGTCGAGAAGGCGGTCTCGGACAAGGTTTCCGCGGCCAAGGACTCCTCCAGCCGTGATACCGTGACCGGTGCGCTTGATGACGTCCCGGCCGAGGACGACCAGGCAAACCAGACTTCCGGCAGAGGGCGGCGACGCTCCCGCCGAGCCAAGTCTGCCGAGTAGCTGCTCGACAGACTTCCGACGATCCGTCCGGTTCGCCTAGGGGCCCGGTCATCCGGTACCCTGGTGAATCGGTGCGTCAGGTGACGTGCCCTGTTGGCGCGCTTACTCGGTTCGTCGGTTTGAGACAGACCGAATGACAGGCGCAGCATTCGGCGGCCGCCTCTCCGTGAGGCGGCCGATGTTCGAGACAACAGTGAGTCAGTAGAAGGGTTCCGCGGTGTACGCGATCGTTCGTTGCGGCGGCAGGCAGCAGAAGGTCTCCGTCGGTGACGTCCTCGAGGTGGACAAGGTCGCCGGCGAGGTCGGCTCTTCGGTTTCGCTGCCGACGGTGCTCGTCGTCAACGACGGCGATGTGACCACCGAGGCGGGCAAGTTCATGGTCAGCGCCGAGATTCTCGGCGAGACCAAGGGCCCGAAGATCCGCATCCTCAAGTACAAGAACAAGACCGGTTACAAGAAGCGCCAGGGTCACCGCCAGCGGTACACCCAGGTGAAGATCACCGGTATCGAGCAGGCCTGAACGGGAGTTTGAGAGATGGCACACAAGAAGGGCGCGTCGTCCACCCGGAACGGTCGTGACTCCAACGCCCAGCGTCTGGGCGTCAAGCGCTTCGGTGGCCAGCTGGTCAACGCGGGCGAGATCATCGTCCGTCAGCGTGGCACCCACTTCCACCCCGGCGACAACGTCGGCCGTGGTGGCGATGACACGCTGTTCGCGCTGGCCGCGGGTCACGTGCAGTTCGGTGTCAAGCGCGGCCGTCGGGCCGTGAGCATCGTTCCCGTCGCCGAGTAGGGTTTCCTGCTCGTTCGACCTTCGGGTTTGTTGCTTCAGGGGTGGATCGACTCGATCGGGTGTCGATCCACCCTTTGGCGTTTTCCGGGCTTCACGGCCTCGGTGCTGGAATGAGATGCCCCCTGGCGGGGGTGATGGAGGAATACGGGGATGCCGGACTTCGTGGACCAGGTGGTCCTTCACATCAGGGCCGGTGACGGGGGGAACGGGTGCGCCTCCATCCACCGGGAGAAGTTCAAGCCGCTCGGCGGCCCCGACGGCGGCAACGGCGGGCGGGGCGGCGACGTCATCCTCGAGGTCGATCCCAACACCGCCACCCTGCTCGACTACCACCGCCGCCCGCACCGCAAGGCGGAGAACGGCAAGCAGGGTCAGGGCTCCAACCGTGACGGCGCCAACGGGGAGGACGTGATCCTGCCCGTGCCGAACGGGACCGTGGTGAAGGACGCCGCCACCGGCGAGGTGCTGGTCGATCTCGTGGGCGCCGGTACGCGGTACGTGATCGCCGAGGGCGGGCACGGCGGGCTCGGCAACGCCGCGCTGGCCACCACCAAGCGCAAGGCGCCCGGCTTCGCGCTGCTCGGCGAGCCGGGCGACGGCCTCGACGTGCTCCTGGAGCTGAAGAGCGTCGCCGACGTGGCGCTGGTCGGCTTCCCGAGCGCGGGCAAGAGCTCGCTGATCGCCGCCCTGAGCGCGGCCAAGCCGAAGATCGCCGACTACCCGTTCACCACCCTGATCCCCAACCTCGGCGTGGTGACCGCGGGGGAGAACGTGTTCACCGTCGCCGACGTGCCCGGCCTGATCCCCGGGGCGTCGCAGGGCAAGGGGCTCGGGCACGAGTTCCTGCGGCACGTCGAGCGGTGCGACATGCTCGTGCACGTCATCGACTGCGCCACCATGGAGCCGGGGCGCGACCCGATCACGGACTACGAGGTGATCGAGGCGGAGCTGCGGGCGTACGGGAAGCTCGAGGACCGGCCGCGGATGATCGTGCTGAACAAGGCCGACGTGCCCGACGCCCGGGAGCTGGCCGAGATGGTCAGGCCCGAGTTCGAGGCCAAGGGGCTGCAGGTGTTCACGATCTCCGCCGCCACGCACGACGGGCTGCGGGAGCTGACGTACGCGATGGGCGAGTGGGTCGCGGCGGCCAGGGCCAACAAGCCGATCGAGGAGCCCACGCGGCTGGTGATCCGGCCCAAGCAGCTCGGGGACGCCGGGTTCAAGGTGCGGCGGGTCAACGACAACCTGTTCCAGATCACCGGTGAGAAGCCGGAGCGGTGGATCAGGCAGACCGACTTCAGCAACGACGAGGCCGTCGGCTACCTCGCCGACCGGCTGGAGCGGCTGGGCGTCGAGGAGCAGCTGGCCAAGGCGGGCGCCAAGGCCGGCGCCGAGGTGGTCATCGGGCCCATGGAGGGCGGTTACGTCTTCGACTGGCAGCCCACGCTGAACGCCGAGTCGGTGCGGCAGGGGCCGCGCGGCACCGACATGCGCCTCGGGTAGCACGCGTCCCAGGCGCGAAGGGGGCCGGCGTCCCAGGCGGGCGGCCAACCCGCCGGGGCGCGGGCGGCTCAAGCGCGTAGGGCGCGGGGGTTCAGGCGCGGAGGGTTGCTTCCGCGCCGCCGTCCGCGTACAGGATCTGGCCCGTCATGAACGAGTTGGCGGCGCTGACCGTCCAGGCGAGCAGGGACGCGATCGCGTCCACCGGGCCGGGGAAGCCCAGGGGCTGCGGCATGGCGGCGGCGACGAGGGCGCGTGCCTGCGGGTCGTCCAGGAACGTCGCGCGAGCCGTATGCGTGTCCACCACGCCCGGCGCCACCGCGTTGAGCGGGATGCCGCACTCGGCCCAGGACAGGGCGGCGCGGCGCAGCCACCGGTTGAGCGCGAGCTTGCTCGACGGGTAGACGGCGCGCCCCCGCCCGGACTCGACGAGTGTGCGGGCGGCCGCGGCGGCGGCGTCCTCGTCCATGGTCAGGCAGGACTCCACGAGGTCCTCGTCGGCCGCCACGATGGCGCTCAGCGAGGAGACCGCGACCGCTCTGGGCTGCGCGGACGCGGCAAGGAGCGGCCGCAGGCCCTCCAGGGTGGCGATCGTGCCGAAGAAGTTGAGCCGCACGGGCAGCTCGGACGGGAGCGCGAGCCCGGCGACGGCGACGAGGCCGTCGATCCTGCCGCCGGAGGCCGACGTGACGCCCGACACCAGGCTGTCGCGGCCCTGCGGGGTGGTCAGGTCGGCGAGAACGTCGGCGTCGCGTACGTCGCAGCGGATCACCTTCGCTCCGGACGAGGCGAGGTGGTCGGCGGTGGCCGCGCCGATGCCGGAGGCGGCGCCGGTGACGACATAGGTACGAGCTTCCATGCGTGAAAAATTACATTCGTTGAAGTAATGCAGTCAATGCAGACAATGCGGCAATTCAGTAGCGGTGGCCCTGCGGCGAGCGGATAGGCTGCCTTACGTGCGGGAACAGATCAGCTCAGCGTCGAAGGTCGTCGTCAAGGTCGGCTCCTCCTCGCTCACCACCCCCCAGGGCATGATCGACGTGGACCGGGTCGACGCCCTGGTGGACGTGCTGGCGGCCAGGCGCCGTACCGGGACGCAGATCGTCCTGGTGTCCTCCGGAGCGATCGCGGCGGGCCTGGGCCCGCTCGGGCTGAGCGCGCGACCGCGCGACCTGGCCACCCAGCAGGCCGCCGCCTCCGTCGGCCAGGGCGTGCTGGTGGCCCGCTACACCTCCTCCTTCGCCCGCTACTCGCTGCGCGTGGGCCAGGTGCTGCTGACCGCCGACGACATGATGCGGCGCGCGCACCACGCCAACGCCCAGCGCACCCTGGCCAGGCTGCTGGAGCTGGGCATCGTGCCCATCGTCAACGAGAACGACACGGTGGCCACCGACGAGATCCGCTTCGGAGACAACGACCGCCTCGCGGCGCTGGTCGCCCACCTGATCCACGCCGACGCGCTGGTGCTCCTGTCGGACGTGGACGCGCTCTACGACGGCCCGCCCAGCCGCAGCGGCTCGCGCAGGCTGGCCGAGATCCGCGGGCCTGAAGACCTCGTCGGCGTCGAGCTGGGCAAGAACGGCGCGGCCGTCGGCACCGGCGGCATGATCACCAAGGTGCAGGCCGCCAGGATCGCCACCGGGGCGGGCGTGCCCGTGGTGCTCACAGCGGCCGCTCACGCGGCCCAGGCGCTCGCCGGGGCCGACGTGGGCACCTACTTCCACCCGGGGGGCCGCCATCCCGGCACGCGCCTGCTGTGGCTCGCGCACGCCACCACCGGGCGCGGCCGCCTCCACCTCGACCCGGGCGCCGTGGAGGCCATCGTGGGGCGCCGCAAGTCGCTGCTGCCGGCCGGGGTGACGGCGGTGGAGGGTGAGTTCGCTGCGGGCGATCCGGTGGACCTGTGCGGCCCTCAGGGGCTCGTGGTGGCCCGAGGCCTGGTCAACTTCGACGCGACCGAGATCCCGGGGCTGCTGGGCCGCTCCACCAGGGAGCTGGCGAGCACGCTCGGTCCGGAATATGAACGCGAGCTGATTCACCGCGACGACATCGTCATACTGGAAGCCCACAACTAGACAAGCCCCGGCAAGGAGCGCGTGATGTCCGAAGAGTTCCTGAAGGTCGCCCGTGCGGCACGAGAGGCCGCCGCCGAGCTGGCCCCGCTGCCGCGGGCGCCCAAGGACCGGGCGCTGCGCACGATCGCCGACGCCCTGGTCGCGCACGCCGCCGAGATCGTCACGGCCAACGCCGAGGACGTCGAGCGGGCCAGGGCCCAGGGCATCTCCGAGGCGATGATCGACCGGCTGCGGCTCGACGAGGCCAGGATCGGCGCCATCGCCGAGGCCGTGCGCCAGGTGGCCGACCTGCCCGACCCGGTCGGTGAGGTCGTCCGCGGCTCCACGCTGCCCAACGGGCTGGAGCTGCGCCAGCTCAGGGTGCCGCTCGGCGTGATCGGCATCATCTACGAGGGCCGCCCCAACGTCACCGTCGACGCCGCCGCGCTCTGCCTCAAGAGCGGCAACGCGGTCCTGCTGCGCGGCTCGTCCAGCGCGTACTCCTCCAACACCGCGCTGGTGCGGATCATGCAGGACGCGCTGGCGGCCACCGAGGTGCCCTCCGGCGCCGTCCAGCTCGTGCCGGGCCAGACCCGCGACTCGGTCAAGGAGCTCATGCGGGCCCGCGGGCTGGTCGACGTGCTGATCCCGCGCGGCGGCGCGTCCCTGATCAACTCGGTGGTCGAGGAGTCCACGGTGCCGGTGATCGAGACCGGCGTGGGCAACTGCCACGTGTACGTCGACGCCGAGGCCGACGTCGACCTGGCCGTGCAGATCCTGGTCAACGCCAAGGCGCAGCGGCCGTCGGTGTGCAACGCCGCCGAGACGTTCCTGGTGCACGCCGGCGTCGCCGACGCGTTCGTGCCCAAGGCGCTGGCGGCGCTGCGGGAGGCGGGCGTGACCGTGCACGGCGACGAGCGGATCGCCGGCTACGGCGCTGAGGTCGTCCCTGTCACCGACGACGACTTCTACGCCGAGTACCTCTCGCTCGACATCGCCGCCGCCGTCGTCGGCTCGCTGGAGGAGGCGGTGGCGCACATCCGGCGCTACGGCTCCGGCCACACCGACGCCATCGTCACCCGGTCGCAGCAGGCCGCCCGCAGGTTCGTGGCGCTCGTCGACTCGGCGGCCGTGGCGGTCAACGCCTCGACGCGGTTCACCGACGGCGGCGAGTTCGGGTTCGGGGCGGAGATCGGCATCTCCACGCAGAAGCTGCACGCGCGCGGCCCGATGGGGCTGCCCGAGCTCACCTCCACCAAGTGGGTCTATACGGGAGAGGGGCATTTGCGCACGTCAGAAGGCACGGTGGTGTGCGGTTGACCGGCGTGTCGGCCTGACCTGCGCGGGGTGCCGCAGCTTGACTGGGGGGCATGGAAATTGTCGTCGCCCTGGTCTTCTCGGCCGCGGTGCTGTTCGGCGCCGACCGGCTGCTGCTCTGGCTGGAGAGCCGCGGCCACGTCAACTGGCGCAGGAAGGGCCGCAGGCAACTGTCGGAAGAGCCCACGGCCGGGCTCGACAGCATGCTCTCCGATCACACACGCCGATAATCCTTCGGCGTGCCTCACACGGTAACTCGCGTACCGGCGCTAGGGTTGTGTCCCTTATGGGCGCGCCGGGCGGGGAGGGACGGTGAGCAAGCTCGGCAAGGTCGGGCCGTACACCCTGGTCGAGCGGCTCGGCCGGGGCGGCATGGGTGAGGTTTACCTCGCCACCACCCGCCGCGGCGAGCAAGTCGCGCTCAAGGTCCTGCGCGACCTCACCGAGGACGAGACCGCGCGCATCCGGCTGGAGCGCGAGGTGCGCGCGCTGCGCAGGGTCGAGAGCCCGTACGTCGCCAAGGTGCTCGACGCCGACCTGAACTGTGCG
The DNA here is from genome assembly GCF_040656115.1 of Nonomuraea sp. NPDC050202. NCBI lineage: Bacteria > Bacillati > Actinomycetota > Actinomycetes > Streptosporangiales > Streptosporangiaceae > Nonomuraea > Nonomuraea sp. NPDC050202. The sequence goes on from NZ_JBFALF010000002.1 coordinate 24,392, forward strand.
CGGCCGTACCTCGTCATGGAGCACATCGAGGGCGCCACGCTGCTCGACCAGGTACGCCAGAGCGGCGCTCTGGAGGTTTCCCAGCTCGTCGACATGGCCCAGGGCATCGCCGCCGCGCTGGCGATCATCCACGCGGCCGGGGTCGTGCACCGCGACGTCAAGCCCGGCAACATCATCATGGCCGACCGCGGGCCGGTGCTGATCGACTTCGGCATCGCCCAGGTGCTCGACGCGACCCGGCTGACCATGACCGGCACGTTCCTCGGCACGCCGGGTTACACGGCGCCCGAGATCTTCGCCGACGAGCAGGTCGACGCGCCCGCCGACGTGCACGCCTGGGCCGCCACGGTGGCGTTCGCGGCGACGGGGCGGCCCACGTTCGGGCGGGGCACGGCCGAGGCGCAGATGTACGCGGTGCTGAACGGCCGGGCCGACCTCAAGGGCGTGCCCGTGGAACTGCTGCCGCTGGTGCGCGCCGCGCTCAACAGGGAGCCGGGCAAGCGGCCCACGGCGGCGCTGCTGGCCGATCGGCTGTCCAGGCTGGCCAAGGCCACCAGCACGGCCGAGAGCGAGCAGGCGGCGGCCGGTGGGCGTGCCGGCGACGGGGCCGAGGAGACCGCCAAGGGCACGGCCGCGCGCAGCCGTGCGGCCGAGGACTCCGGCGCGCGGGGCGAGGCCAAGGCACGCAGCAGGCCCAACGCGGTGCCCGCGGAGGGCAAGGTGCCGCCGCCGCGCGGGCGTACCGGAAGCAGGCCCGTGCCCGACGGCAGCGGGCGCAGCGGGAGCAGGTCCGCCTCCGACGGGAGCGGGCGGGCCGGGAGCAGGCCCGTGCCCGACGGGAAGGGCGCGGCGGCGCTGGCGCGCAGCCGGGCCGAGGGTAAGGTGCCCGCGCCGCGGGCCCGCACGAGCGTCGACGGGAAGACCACCGGCCCGCGGCCCAAGATGACCGCCTCACGCCAGCGCACGGCGGCGGCCGTCAGGAGCAGGACGACCGCCAGGCCGAAGGCCGAGTCGGCCACCACCCTGCCCGCGGGCAACGGCGCGTTGCTGATGCTGGCGGTGCTGGCCGTGCCGTGCGTGGTGGCCTCGGTGATCTGGCCGATCGCCTCGATCGCGATCACGACCGCCTTCGTGGTGCTGACCAGGACGCTCTGGATGAGCCACTGGATGGTCAGGAAGCGCAGCTCCCGGCGCACGCGGGTGACGCTGCGCGTGCTGCTCTTCCCGATGGCGCTGGCCGGGGCGGCGGTCACCGCCGTCGTGTGGCCGGGGGTGCCTGTCGCGGTGGCGTCGGGCGGGGCGCTGTGGGCCACCGGTGGTGGTCAGATCGACTCCGACTGGTGGCAGCAGGCCGCGCCCGTGACGGTGGCCGGTGTGGTGTTCGGGATGTTGTGCGGCGGCATCACCGGGCGCGAGATCGAGCGGATCGGGCACCGGCTGCCCGACCTGCGCAGGGAAGGGCTGCGCGCACTGGCCGTGCTGGGCGGGTTCGTCGCCCTGTGCGCGGCTGCCGTACGCGCGATCGCCCTCCTGCTGTAACGGGCCTGGGCGGTCCCAGCGGGCCCGGGGGCCCGCAGCCGTTTACGTGCTGTGGCGGGCTTGGGCGGCCCGCCGCCGTCTCACGGCGGGCCGGCGCGGTCGATCACGCCGATCGGTCGCGCGGTGTTCAGCCCTGGCCGCCGTCGCGGCGGGAGAAGCGGTTGAAGATGCGCTCGCCCGCGTTGACCGCGCCCTCGGCCACGTCGCGCAGGACGCCGATGAACGGGTCCTGCGACTGCTGCCAGGACGCGCGGTAGGACTCGGCCGCCGCCTTGATCTCGTCGGTCACTCTCGCGTTGGGGTCGTCCTCCCTGCGGGGGTAGTCCCCGCCGAGGATCCGCTCGTACTCGCCGCTGCGCTGCCACCTGTCCAGCTCCGCCACGCGCACCACCGCGAACGGGTGGGTGGTGCCGAGGAGGTTGAGGACCTTGAGGAAGCCGTCGCGAAGGTCGCCCGCGGTGTCGTATTCCTGGTACTGCTCCAGGAACGCCTCGATGTTCATCTCGTGGGTGTAGTCGCCGCCGGCGAGCTTCATCAGCGCGCGCTTGGCCGCCTCGGGGTCCTGCCCGACGAGCAGGCCGCCGCGGTCGGAGGACAGCTCGGACTTGCGGTACCACTCCTCCAGGCCCGCGACGATCGCCCGCAGGCCGATGTAGCCGAGCGGGATCCAGGCGACGCGGGTGGCGAGGCGGGTGAGGATGTCGAGCATCGTCCGGTAGACCGCGTGCCCCGACAGGATGTGCGAGGTCTCGTGGCCGATGACGAAGCGCTGCTCCTCCTCGTTCATGAGGTTGAGCAGACCGGTGGTCACGACGATGAACGGGTCGTCGAAGCCGATGGCCTTGGCCTGGACCTGCGGGTCCTGCTGGACGTAGATCTCAGGGATCCGGTGCAGGTCGAGGGTGTAGGCGGCGTCGCGGCCCATGTCGTAGAGGGAGCGGAACTGGGTCTCGCTCACGCGTACGGCCGACGCCAGGTACATCAGGCGCAGCCGCCGCTCACTGATGAGGCCGGACATCTGCTTGAGAACCGTGTCGAACCCACTCAACTTACGCAGAGCGACCAGGGCGGACCGGTCTGCGGGGTGTTCGTAGGCTCGGGACGAGATGCCGGGCAGTTGGACGCGGTTGCGGTCCGGGGTGGTCGTCATGCCCGGCATGCTACGTCCGCAACGGAAGTGATGCGCGGTCATCACGAAGGGGGGTCCATTCATGTTGGGGGAAAGCGTCCGCGTAAGGTCCGATTCATGATGAATGCGCCTGGTGTGCAGGGGATGAGGCGAGTGGGCGTGATGGGTGGGACGTTCGACCCCATCCACCACGGGCACCTGGTCGCGGCCAGCGAGGTGGCCCATCACTTCCATCTCGACGAGGTCGTCTTCGTGCCGACGGGACGGCCGTACCAGAAGTCCGAGCGGGAGGTGTCGGCGCCCGAGGACCGCTACCTGATGACGGTCATCGCGACGGCGTCCAATCCCCGCTTCTCGGTCAGCAGGGTGGACGTGGACCGCCCGGGGCCGACGTTCACGATCGACACCTTGCGTGATATTTCAGAGATATACGGGCCTCAGGCCGAGCTGTTCTTCATCACCGGCGCCGACGCGCTCGGCGCCATACTCGACTGGCAGCAGGCCGACGAGCTGTTCGAGCTGGCGCATTTCGTCGGCTGCACGCGCCCCGGGCACACCCTGCACGACCCTGGCCTGCCCGAAGGCCGCGTGACGTTGCTGGAGATTCCCGCCCTGGCCATTTCCTCGTCCGAGTGCCGTCAGCGCGTGGCAAAGGGCGAGCCGATTTGGTATCTGGTGCCCGATGGAATCGTCCAGTACATCAACAAGCGCGGGCTGTACCACGCGGCCGGTTGACGGGGCTCGGGGAAACACAGGTGAGGGGTTTCGGGCTGGAAGGGTACCCTCAACATAAGGGCATGCTGCCGACACAGGAGGACAGACCCGCATCGTGACCGCATCTGACAGATCCGTCCAGCTCGTGCGCATCGCCGCGGAAGCCGCGGCCGACAAGCTGGCCGATGACATCCTCGCCTACGACGTGAGCGAACAGCTCGTCATCACCGACGCCTTCCTGCTCTGCTCCGCCACCAACGACCGTCAGGTACGCGCCATCGTCGACGAGATCGAGGATCGGCTGCGCACCGAGGCCGACGCCAAGCCCGTACGCCGTGAAGGCGAGCGCGAGGGCCGCTGGGTGCTGCTCGACTACATCGACATCGTCGTCCACGTCCAGCACGAGGAAGACCGCACGTTCTACGCGCTCGAACGCCTCTGGAAGGACTGCCCGGCCATCGCGCTGCCGGAGAGCGTGATGCAGGCCAACCTCCAGCGGGCCCGCGCGTGAGCCCCACCTTCATGCGTTTCCGGCAGGCCGCCGCATGAGCCGGCGGATCGTGTGTCTGCGTCACGGGCAGACTCTGTGGAACGTCGAGCAGCGGTTCCAGGGCCACTCCGACATCCCTCTCGACGAGACCGGTGTCGCGCAGGCCGCCAGGGCGGCCTCGTTGCTGGCCTCGCTGCGGCCCACCATGATCGTCTCTTCCGACCTCCAGCGGGCCAACGACACCGCCCTGGCCCTCGGACGGCTGATCGGGCTCGACGTGGCGGTCGACAAGGACTTCCGCGAGCGCGGCGGTGGGCAGTGGGAAGGGCTCACCCGTGAGGAGATCGCCGCGCGCTGGCCCGAGGAGTACGCCGCCTGGGAGGCGCCCGACGGCGAGCCCGTCACCGACGTGGCCGCCAGGGTGGCGACCGCGATGCGCCGGTGGGCGGCCCGGGTCGACGACGACGGGCTGCTGGTCGTGGTCTCCCACGGCGCGGCGCTGCGGCTGGGCATCTGCGAGCTGCTCGGGCTGCCCGAGGAGTTGTGGCCGGCGCTGGGCGGGCTGGGCAACTGCTCCTGGTCCGTGCTGCAGGAAGGGCGCAAGGGGTGGCGGCTGCTGGAGCACAACGCCGGCACCTTGCCCGAGCCGGTGCACAGCGACGACAAGCCCGAGGCCGAGGCCTGACGGTCCGTACGGCTCGGGGGGCCGTACGGGCGTACGAGGGCCGATCCCGGGCGAACAACCCGACGACAGCCCGAACGGGCTGAGCGTGTGCGGGGGCCGGTGGAGCAGCATGGCGTCCTCCTGCCCGCGGACGATCTCGGTGGAGCGGCCGGGGGCGCGGCGATGCCGCGGTCATGGAAGGGGCGGCGCTCCGTACGGATGATCTCAGGGCGTCGCGTAGGACCCGAGGTTGATGGCGGAGGCGGCGCGTTCGGTCATGCGCTTGATGAGGCTCTTGCCCGGCATGTACGGCAGCAGGCGCATCATCTGGTTACGTCGCCAGATCTGGGACTTCTTCCGGGGAACCAGGAACTTGTCGGCCCCCTGCGCCTGGCGCCGGCAGACGGCGGCATAGGGTCTCATGCGGCTCTCGTACCGGCTGAAGGCGGCCTCGTGGTCGCCCGCCTCGGCCAGCTCGCCCGCCAGCACGTACGCGCCGATCAGCGCCAGGCCCGTGCCCATGCCGCCCGGCCCGGGGGCGTAACCCGCGTCGCCGAGGAGCGTCACCCGGCCGGACGAGTACGACGGCAGGACGACCTGGGCCGCGGGGGCGAAGTAGAAGTCGTCGGCCGCCCGCATCCGCCCGAGCAGGTGCGGGACCTCCCAGCCGACCCCTTCGAACGCCTTCTCGACCAGGGCCTGCTGCTCGGCCCGGTCGCGGTGGTCGTAGGTGAGCGGGGGCGCGGCGAAGTCCAGGGAGGCCCTCGTCCGGCCGCCCGTGCTGACGATGGTGGCGCAGGCGGCGGGCTCGCTGTACATGACGCCCTCGTGGTCGAGGTCGTACGTGCTGGGGATGGAGAAGATCGCCCCGTACATGCCCAGGTGGTGGATCCGGCCAGAGGTGTCGCCGAAGGCCAGCTCGCGGACCTTCGAGCGGATGCCGTCCGCCCCTACGACCAGGTCGAAGGTGCGGGGGGCGGATCGTTCGAAGGTGACGTGGACGCCGTCCCCGGTGTCCGCCAGCGCGGTGATGGAGTCGCCGAAGACGTACTCGGCGGGGGCGGCGTCGTGCAGGATGCGGCTCAGCGCGCCGCGAAGGATCTCCACCTCCCCGCTGAACGCCTCCGAGGGCAGGCTCGACAGGCGTCTGCCGCGCTCGTCGACGATCGCGATGTCGCCCATGTGGGTCTGGGCCTGCCGTACCGCGTCGAGAATGCCCATGCGGGTCAGGACCTCCAGCTGGGGAGCGCCGCGGAAGTCGACCGCCTGGCCGCCCGGGCGGATGGCGGGGGCGCGTTCGACGACGGTGGGGTGGTTGCCGTGGCGGGCCAGCCAGTGGGCCAGGGCGGGGCCGGCAATGCCGGCGCCGGAGATGAGGACGGCGAGGTCGCGCATCGGGGTGGCCTTCCTTGGGTGTTTACGCTGTACGCGCACTCTAGGAACGGGGCGTCGGCGCGGCAATATGGCTGCCTGCTGCACTAGTGCGCACACGGGAGACGTCTGGTAGAAATCGGGCTGGTGCACTAGTGCGCCAGGCATGCCGTGCGAGTGGGAGGAGCAGCCGGTGGATCGGGAAGGTGCGCCGTACCTCCGGATCGTCGAAGAGCTGCGGCGGCGCATCGCCGCCGGAGAGCTGGCGGCGGGTGATCGGCTGCCCTCGACGCGGCAGATCGTCCAGGAGTGGGAGGTGGCGATGGCCACCGCCAGCAAGGTGCTGAGCAGGCTGCAGGAGGAAGGGCTGGCGCGGGCGGTGCCGGGGGTGGGCACCGTGGTGGCGGGGCGCGAGGCGGTCGCGCGCACGCACGTACAGGACCTGACCAGGCAGCGCATCGTGCGGGCGGCCATCAGGGTCGCCGACGGGGAGGGGCTCGCGGCCGTCTCGATGCGGCGGGTCTCGACCGAGCTGGGCGCCTCCGCCATGTCCCTGTACCGGCACGTGGCGGGTAAGGACGAGCTCATCCACCTGATGGCCGACGCGGTGTACGGGGACGACCCGCCGCCGGAACGCGTCCCGCGCGGCTGGCGGGAGCAGCTGGAGCTGGCGCTGCGGCAGCAGTGGCGCATCTACCGGCGCCACTCCTGGCTGGCGCGGGCCGTGTCCCTGACGAGGCCCGAGTTCGTGCCCAACGGCATGGCGCACACGGACCGGCTGCTGCGCGCGCTGGACGGGGTCGGGCTGGACGCGAACGCCATGATGCACGCCGTGCTGTCGCTGCTGAGCTACGTCCGTGGGGCAGCGGTCAGTCTGGAGGCGGAGGAGCAGGCGCGTACGGAGACGGGGATCACGGACGACGACTGGATGCGGGAACGGGAGGCCGAGCTCGGGACGCTGTTCGCCTCCGGGGCCTATCCCACGCTCGCCAAGGTGGTGGAGCAACCCGGGCTGGACCTCGACCTCGACTCGGTCTTCGAGTTCGGCCTGCGGCGGCAGCTCGACGGGCTGGCCGTTCTGGTGGCCAGGGCGCGGGGCGGGCGGCGCGATTAGGCGAATGGGGCCGGATGGCTATATGCTCTCGGAGCGCCGCAACGGGTGGACTCGGAGCGGTGACCAGGGGCTATAGCGCAGTTGGTAGCGCGCCTCCATGGCATGGAGGAGGTCTGGGGTTCGAATCCCCATAGCTCCACAGGACAACTCGCCCCGATCCTGGGTTCAGGATCGGGGCGTTTGTGTTGTGCGGGTGTGGTGTGCGAGCACAGGCCTCCGTTGGGAGGGGTGGCGGCCGATCCGGGGCTAGGGCGCGGCGGCCGATTCGAGGCCGGGGTGCGGCGGCCGGGTCTGGGGCTGGGGTGCGGCGGTCGATCTGGGGGTGGGGTGCGGCGGCCGATTCGGGGCTGGGGCGCGGCGGCCGGTGAGCCGCCGTTGCGTGCGACCTGCCCGGTGATCGCCGAGGTCGGCCGGCCGGGCCTCCGGCTCGTCAGTGCGGGCGGGTGGGAGGTCGGGGAGTTTGGCCGAAGGAGTGCTGCCAGAGTTGCTCGCCGTCGTCGAACTGGACGGTGGGGAGGAGGCCGGCGTTGCGGGCGACGGTGGCGGAGGCGGTGTGGGCAGGGTGGATGTGGGCCTGCACGGTGGTGACGCCGGTCGTGCGGAGCCAGGCGATCAGGGCTGTGGCGGCTTCGGATGCGTAGCCCTGGCCCTGCCACGGTGCGCCGATCACCCAGGCGACCTCGGCTCGGCGGCCGTTGTCCATGATGGTGGCCTGGACGTAGCCGATCGCCTGGGCGTCCGGTCCGGTGCGGAGGATCCAGTTGCGCCATTCCTGGCTGCCGTCAGGGGAGCGGCCGATGGCCTGGCGGGCGTAGCGGGCGCGTAACTCGTCCAGCGTGGGCGGGGAGCCTCCGGTGAAGGTGTACAGGGTCTTCGCGCTGAGGACGTGCACCATCTCCTCGGCATCGGCCACCGACAGCGGGGTGAAGAGGAGCCGGTCGCTGGTCAGCTCGGGGTCGGCCATCTGTTTGCCAATCTCCAGCTCGTTCCGGGGGCGGTATCGGCGCGGGCCGAGGTGGATCGGTCCGCATCGGGCTCGCGCCGGTGTGGATCTGTGTGGATCGATGCTACGGGCCGGTGTCGCGGAGCCGGCAGCGCGTCTCGAAGGGTTTCAAGGCGGGACACTGTGGGGCTCGTCCGGATCGTGCCTGGGTGTCCCGCCTTGCTGGTGTGTCGGGGTGGGGAATCAGGAGAAGACGGCTGATTTGAGCAGCAGGCGGCTGCTTGCCCGGCCGCCGGGGCGCAGGGAGTAGTAGTCGCCTGTGCAGTCGATGCCGGTGAACATGGTGACCGTGGAATCGGTGTGGTTGACGGCGGTGTGTGCGCTGTCCTCGATGTCGTAGACCTCGGGCAGGTTGATGCAGGTTCCGCTGTGAGGGTCTGTCAGGTCGGCGATGCTCGTGCCGTCCGGGGTCGGGTAGGTGTAGCTGAAGGTCCCTGTGGCGGCGTGGGCGGGGGTGCACAGCGACACTGCCAGTGCCAGCGTCAGGGAGGAGAGGGTGGTGGCGGTCCTGCGTGCGTTCATGGCGGAGCATGTCCCTTCGGGATGGGATGAAGGCTTCGATCGGCACCACATCCTATGACTACTCTCTGTGACTGAATAGATACGAAGAGCGATGTTGTTGTCACTGGGCGGCCGGTGGGGTCAGCGGCCCTTCTCGTAGATGACGAGGCCTCGGGAGAGGCGGAGGGGGACCAGGACCAGCTCCACCAGGAGAGCCTTCCAGGCGTAGTAGAGGTTCACTGCCTTGTTCAGGTAGACGAAGGGGAGGTTGAGCAGGACCTGCGTGATGGGGAGGCGGCGGCGTCTGGCCGCGTAGAGGAGGGCTGGGACGGTCAGGAAGAGCTCGGCGCCCGCCCACCAGCCCAGCGTGTGGGGCAGCGGCTCGTGGAAGGTCGTGACGAGGAGCAGCGGAGCCGCCCACCACAGCGGGGCCACCAGGATCTCCAGGAGGGCCACGATGATCCAGGTGGCGAGCATGGGCTTGCGGGTGAGCAGGCGAGGGAGATGGAGGCGGACGTTCTGCATGAAGCCGGCCATCCAGCGCCACACCTGCTTGCGGAGGTAGGTGAGGGTCTCCGGATCGGCGGCCCAGGCCACGGCGTCGGAGACGTAGACCGCCCGGCGGCCTGCCAGTTGCTGGCTCCAGGTGAAGTCCATGTCCTCGACGATGGTGCGTTCGGGGAAGCCGCCGGACTCGGCCAGGGCTGTGCGTCTGAACATCGAGCAGCAGCCGGAACAGACCATCGGACTGTCCGCCAGTTGCTGGATCGGGCGGTGCCAGTGGAAGCCGAACAGGTACTCGGTGGACCTGCCGCGCTCCCACGGGGTGCGGGCGAACCGGGTCTGTACGTTGCCGGCCGCCACCTGCACGGCCGGGTCGTCGAAGGCAGGCTTGAGGTGCTCGATGTAGTCGGGGGCCAGGACGGTGTCGGCGTCCACCGCCAGGACCAGGTCCGTGTCGCAGTGGGGGAGCGCGTGGTTCTGGGCCTTGGCCTTGCTGCCCAGGTTGTGGGGCGGGCGCAGGACCGTGACGCCGTAGGAGGCGGCGACGTCGCCGGTGTGGTCGGTCGAGCCGTCGTCCACGACGATGATCTTTTCTGGCGGGACGGACTGGGACTTGACGGAGCGGAGGGTGGCGGGGAGACCTGCCTCCTCGTTATGGGCCGGGATGATGACCGTGACGGTCAGGGGCGGGGACGTCCGCGCCAGTGTTGACGTGGGCGTGAGCGCCGGCGAGGAGGGCGTGGTCACCTGCGTCGCCTCCTCAGCTTGAGCGCGATCAGGGTCACCAGGCCGACCGTGGCGTAGACGATCAGGCTGAAACCGAGCGTGGGTGGGCCTCCGGGCATCCTCTGGCTCCTTGGTTGTTCGATGGGTTGTTGTGCGAGGTGGCTATGAGGATGCTCTGCGGGGCCTGGGTGGCGAGGTTCCGAATGCGGTTCTGTGGAGGGAGGGTCGGCTGTCCGGGTTGTCCTGTGGATGAAGGGCCGGCCGGGGTTGCGCCGCCGCCGGTACGGGGCCGGAGAGTGGCGAGGCGCGGCAGGCTGCCTACACTGCGGCAGGCCATGATGGCGCGGAACGGACCGCACGTGGCGCTGGAGCGTCAGTGCGTCGAGCCGGACGTGGCGCTGGAGCGTCAGTGCGTCGAGCCGGACGTGGCGCTGGAGCGTCAGTGCGTCGGACCGGACGTGGCGCTGGAGCGTCAGTGCGTCGGCCGCACATGGCGCCGGAGCCTCAGGGCGCGGTGCTGGAGGCCGCCGTCTCCGTCAGGCTCCGCCACCACCGTTCCCGGTGCGTGGCCCGTACTAGGCGGTTGTGCAGCCCGTGCAGGACCTTGGCGTTGTGCGTGTTCACGTGGAGCTCCTCCGCCCCCGCCAGGTGACGCAGCGGGCGGCCGCGGCAGGTGGAGCAGCCGCACGTGCCCTCCCCGAGCCGCTCCACCGGCACGAACTCCAGCCGCTCCACCACGAACGCGCTGCGCGCCCCGCCCCGCCGCCACCCGCCACGCACCTCGTGCGGCTCCGGGTAGAGGTGCCGCAGCACCTCCCGGACGCCGATCGCGGCCCACTCCGCCCCGTACGCCAGCGCTCCCAGCGCGGCCACCCCGGCCGAGAGCAGGGGCAGCGGGACCGGCCGGTACGGTGGCCCGTCCTCGACCACCAGCGCCACCGGCGACCCGTAGTCGGCGACCGTGCGGAGGAGCGTGCCGCGGTCCTCGATGACCCAGCGGGCGTGTACGGGCAGCACTGCCACGGCGCCGTCCCACTGGAGGGCCTGTTCGAGGATGGCGTGCAGGGCTTCGTGGTCCCCTTCACCGACATATCCGGAATCGGTGAGCGGGGCCGTCGCGCCCGCCTCCACCTGGTCCGCGATCCAGTCGGCCGACAGCCGCGCCGTGCCCCGCACCCGGGCGGACCCGGCGTACCTGCGGCGATCGGCGAGCAGCGGCCCGTCGTAGCCGGCCCTGCGCACCATGCGCACCGCGTCGTGGCCGGCCTGGCCGGTGAAGACCAGGCCGGAGCCGGGGTGACCGGCCAGCGTCGTCGCGTCGTAGACGTCCCTGACGCTGACCTGCACCAGCAGGCGCTCGTGGAGGTCCATGGCGCGCGCATCCTGGGGCCGAGGGGTGTCTTATCCCGAGATATCCCCATAAATCGGCGGGGTTCCCGCCTCCCGGTAACGCCTGGCCAGCTCGTCCGCCGTCGCCGCCAGCCGCTCGCGCAATGCGACGGGAGTCAGCACCTCGGCATCCGTGCCCAGCCTGAGGAACTCCCCGACCGCGTGCTCGATCGACTCGATCGGCACCGTGACCCGCGTCCAGCCCTCCTCGTCGGGCGGCAGCGCGCTCTGCCTGGCCGCCGCCACCACCCCGGGCGTCATGAGATCGGCCAGACGCCGCACCCCGCGCGGCGACAGCCGCACCACGGCCTCGCCCCAGCGCAGCCTGGCCTCGAACTCCGCCAGGTGCCCCGCCCAGTAGGCGGCCAGATCGAACCCCTCCTGCCGGACGAACCCCTCCGCCAGCGGCTGCAGGTCGAGGATCTGCGAGACGCGGTACGTGCGCACGTCCTCGCCCGCCCGGGCCACGAGATACCACCGCCCCGCCTTGACGACCAGCCCGTACGGCTCCAGCCGCCGCTCCACCTCCTGCGGCTGCTTCCACCGCCGGTACCTGATCTGGATGCGCCGCTCGTTCCAGACGGCGTCGGCCACGGCGGCCAGGTAGGTCGTGGGGTCCTGATCGCGGTACCAGGTGGGCGCGTCGAGCAGGAACCGCTCCTGGATGCGGCCCGCGCGGTCCCTCAGCTCGACCGGGAGCGCCGCCATCAGCTTGAGCTGCGCCGCCGCCACCACCGTGCCCAGGCCCAGCTCGGCCGCGGGGCCGGGCAGGCCCGCCAGGAACAGGGACTCCGCCTCGTCCGCCGTCAGGCCGGTGAGCCGGGTGCGGTAGCCGTCGAGGAGCTGGTAGCCGCCCTTCGGGCCCGCGTCGCCGTAGAGGGGGATGCCCGCGGCGTGCAGGGACTCGACGTCGCGGTAGATGGTGCGTACCGAGACCTCCAGCCGCTCGGCCAGCTCCTGCGCGGTCATCCGCCCGCGCGTCTGCAGCATCAGGAGGATGGAGACCAGGCGGGAGGCACGCACATCACTGACACTACCTGTCAGTGACCCTGCCGTACGTTCTCCGCATGAACGACTTCGACTTTCTCGCCGGTCACTGGGACGTGATCAACCGCCGCCTCGTCAAGCCCCTGTCCGGCATCGACGAATGGGACGAGTTCCCCGGCCGGACCGTCGCCACCCGGCACTTCGGCGGCGCGGCCAGCTTCGACGAGATCGAGTTCCCCACCAAGGGGACCAGCGGCCTGACCGTGCGCGTGTACGACCCGGCGACCCGGCAGTGGTCCATCTACTGGGCCAGCAGCGCCACAGGAGCGCTGGACACCAGGCCCATGGTGGGCGCGTTCGAGGGGGACAGGGGCGTGTTCCACGGCGAGGAGAGCCACGAGGGCCGGCCGGTGCGCTGCCGCTTCGTCTGGACGGTCGCCGGCGCCGACGCCGCCCGCTGGGAGCAGGCCTTCTCCGACGACGGCCGCACCTGGGAGACGAACTGGACGATGGACTTCAGCCGAGCGTGACCGTCTGCGTGGCCGGCGCCCCGGTGGCGGAGGCGGAGCGCACCCACAGCACCGCCGCCACGGCCACGGCCGCGACGAGCAGCACGAGCCCGCCGACCACGATCACCCACCACCACCCCGACCTCGGCGGCTTGGCCTCGTAGTGCTGCACGTCCGGGAGCATGTCCGGCGTGTACGGCAACCGCCGCGTGCTGGGCGCGTCCGGGGGCCCCTGCTCGTCCGGCTGCCCGGGGCGGGGATAGCGGATCGTCTGGTTGGGATCGGAATCCTGCGGGCCGGGCTGCTCTCGCGTCATGGTCCCCTCGAACACGCTGCGGAGTGTCGGGTACGGCAACATTGTCACACTTACCGGGGTTGCCCCGTCCATGCCTCATGACATCTGTACTCGTGACGGGCGGCAGCGGGCGCCTCGGCCGTGCCGTCCTGGAGAGCCTGGCCGAGGCGGGATACGAGGTGCGGGCGACCAGCCGTACGGCCCGCCCCGCGGGCGGCGGCGTGCGGTGGGCGGTCGCGGACCTGACCACCGGCCGGGGCGTGGCGGCGGCCGTGTCGGGGGTGGACGTGATCGTGCACCTGGCTTCGGCGCCCTACCGGGGCCGCTACACGCGCCGGGTGGAGCTCGACGGCACGTCGGTGCTGCTCGCGGCGGCCCGGGAGGCCGGGGTGCGGCACCTGATCTACGTCTCGATCGTGGGCGTGGATCGCGTGCCGTGGGGATATTTCCGGACAAAGGTGGAGGCTGAGCGCCTCGTGCAGGGCGGGCCGGTGCCGTGGACGATCGTGCGGGCCACGCAGTTCCACGAGTTCGTGGCACAGGCGTTGCAGGGGATGGCCAGGCTCGGTTTCCTGATCGTCGACCCGGGCATCGCGGTGCAGCCCGTGGACGTGCGGGACCTGGCCGGGCACCTGGCGGCGCTGGCAGGCCGGGGGCCGGGCGGCGAGGTGCAGGAGTACGGCGGCCCGGAATCGCTGACCATGGCCGAGGCCGCGGCGAGCTGGCTGCGGGCCCGGCGCCTGCGCAGGCCGGTGCTGCGCCTGCGCCTTCCCGGCGGGCTCGGCCGGGCCTTCCGCGCCGGCCACCTGACCACACGGGCCCGGCCCGCCGGCGAGATCACCTGGGAGGCGTACCTGCGCCAGGCTCAGCCCTGACCGTGACCCTGGCCGAAGGGCGGCTGCGGCGGCGTCTGCCAGCCGGGCGGCTGCTGCTGCGGCCCAGGCTGCCACCCCGGCTGTCCCGGCTGTCCCGGCTGCCCAGGCTGCGGGCCGGGCTGCCACCCGGGCTGCCCCGGCTGTGAGCCGCCCTGCCAGTCGGGCTGCCCGGGCTGCCACTCCGGTTGCGGCTGCCACGCCCCCTGGGCAGGCGGCTGCGGCCGGTTCCTGGGCATGATGACCGCCCAGATCAGCAGCGCGGTCCCGACCGTCTGGAAGAGCATGACGGCCACGTTGATGATGAAGAAGACCGGTTGGTACCCGCCCAGCCCCAGCGACTCGACGAGATCCTGGGCCAGCAACGCGAACACGCCGCTGATCACGCCACCCAGCAGGAGCGCGATGCAGCCCACCATGCCGACCACCGAGGCGCGGCCGTGCTCCTTCCTGCGCATCGCCATGAGCGTGACACCACCCAGCAGCACGACGAGCGTCACGATCAAATTGAAGATGTTGAGGATGTAGGAAAGCATCAAACAAGCTCCATCGGGTCGTTGAGCGACCCGATGACGTTACGCGGACTCCCGGCTTTCTTCCACCGCACGGGTGATCGAATCGAGATCGTGGCCGCCCTCGTACCGCACGCCGTTGACGAACAGCGTCGGTGTGCCGCGCACGCCGCTGTCGCGGCCGGACGCCTCGTCCACGCCGACCCTGGCGACATGGCCGGCCACGTCGGACCAGGCGACGACGTCCAGCTCGGCGGCATAGTGCTCCAGGTCGGCATCCGTGAGGAAGCGCTGGTTGTCGTAGAGGATGTCGTGCATCTCCCAGAACCTGCCCCGGTCGGCGGCGGCCTCCGCGACGATCGCGGCCGAGGCGGCGCGCGGGTGCAGCGTGCGCAGCGGGAAGTGGCGGAAGACCAGCCGCACGTCGGGGTTCTTCCTGAGGATCTCCTCCAGGATCGGGTGCAGCCGGCCGCAGTACGGGCATTCGAAGTCGCCGTACTCGACGATCGTGACCCGGGCGTCGGCGGGGCCGCGTACGTGGTCGCCGGGGCCGACGGGGACGGCCAGCGTGGTGGGCAGGTCCTCGGCCGGCTCGGCCTCGGGCGGCGCGCACACCCCGCCCCGGTCCCACGCCATGCGGAAGATCAGCCAGCCCAGCGCGGCGGACAGCAGCGAGCCCGCCAGGATGCCGATCTTGGCCTGGTCGTGCAGCGCGGGGTCCTCGAACGCCAGGTCCACGATGAACAGCGCCACCGTGAACCCGATCCCCGACACGGCGGCCCCGCCCAGCAGCTGCCCCCACACCAGGTTCCCCGGCAGCACGCCCCAGCCCAGCCGCAGCGGCAGCCAGGTGCCCAGCGAGATCCCGGCGACCTTGCCCAGCAGCAGCCCCAGCGCCACGCCGATGGCGACCGGCGAGGTGGCGGCGGCGCGCAGCGTCTCCCCGTCGAGGCGGACGCCGGCGTTGGCCAGGGCGAAGACGGGCACGATCACGTAGCTGCTCCACGGGTGCAGCCGCAGTTGCAGGCGCTCGTTCACGGAGACGGCCCGCTGGACGCGCAGCGCGGCCTGCCTGGCGGCCCGCGCGCTCGGCTCGCTGGTGAACTCCTGCACGGCCTCCCCGGCGAGCAGCAGCTTGTGGTCGGTGGGGGCGTACACGAAGACGAGGATCCCCAGCGCGATGCCGATCAGCGTCGGGTGGATGCCGCTCTCCAGCGTGGCCACCCACAGCGCGAACCCCAGCACGATGTACGCGGGCGCCCGCCAGATCTTCAGCCACCGCAGCGTCATGATGGCCGCCAGCAGCAGCGCGGCGGTGATCAGCGCGGTCACGGACAGGTCTTCGGTGTAGAAGAGCGCGATGATGATGATCGCGAGAACGTCGTCCACGATGGCCAGCGTCAGCAGGAACGCGCGCAGCGGGTCGGGGCAGCGCGCGCCGGCCACGGCGAGCAGGCCCAGCACGAAGGCGGTGTCGGTGGCGATCGGCACGCCCCACCCGCCGGCGCCGGGGCCGCCGTAGTTGAGCAGCAGGTAGACGCCCGCCGGCACGAGCATGCCGCCGAACGCCGCCACGGCCGGCACGGCGATCAGCCGCCGGTCCCTGAGCTGCCCGAGCCGCACCTCGTAGGAGACTTCCAGGCCGATGAGGAAGAAGAAGACGGTCATGAGGCCGTCGTTGACCCAGTGGCGCAGGTCCAGCGAGAACTGGGCGTCGCCGAAGGAGATGCCCATCGAGGTGTGCCAGAACGCCTCGTAGGTGCCGCCCCACGGCGAGTTCGCCCAGAGCAGGGCCAGCGCGGTGGCCACGAGCAGCACGCTGGTGCTGCCGGCCTCGGTCCGCAGGAACGCGCGCAACATCGTAGATCTCCCCCCGGAGATCTGATCCTAGAGGCGCCGTCCGGGTGCTCCCGCGCCGCACCCGGCTAGAAGAACAGGTAGAAGGCCGCGTCCCTGGCCAGCAGGAAGCCGACGATCGCGATGCCCCAGCTCAGCATCGACGACGAGTGCTTGACCAGCCAGGCCCGCAGCCGCTCCAGCTTCGGCTCCAGCCACTCGCCCGCCGCCGCGCGCAGGGCCATGAGCACCAGCGCCGGAAGGATCATGATCAGCACGTACGCCCCCAGCAGCGGCGCCCACTGGGTCACCGCCAGCTCCGCGGTCGTCATCATGCCGATCGCGGCCAGGTACGGCACCATGGTGGCCACTTCCAGCACCCCGGCGGTCAGCCCCACCAGCACCATCGTGCGCGGCCCGCCCACCCGGGGCTCGAAGGTGCGCTTGGGCAGGCCCCGCTTGGCGCGCCACTTGGGGTCGAAGCGCCAGCTCAGCGCGAACAGCCCCACGCCGAGGACGAGCTGCGCGGCGTAGGCGGCCTTGCTGTCGAGCGCGTCGCCGAAGGTGTCCATCGCGGTGGCCAGCCCGAGCATGAGCACCGCGCCCACCAGGAAGTAGAACACCGCCATGGTGGCGAGGTAGACCAGCAGCCGGGCGGTCCGCGAACGATCCAGGCTGAGCATGAGGTAGACGGGGATGGCGAGGGTGCCGAAGCTCGTGCTGTCGAGCACCGCCAGGCCCGCGAGGGCGAGCAGCAGCGCGATGGTCATGAGGAGATCATGCTGAACGCGGGCGGGTGCCCGCCTCCTTCGCCGGATCGAACCTGGTGTACATCCTTCTGCTCACCTGGAGCCTGGCTGCCCACCCTCCTGCCCGCGAGACTCCGGGGGCGGCTCGTCGCCGGCGCCCTCGGCCTCACGGGCATCGGGGTGAGCTGAGGCTCGCTACAGGTTGCGCAGGTAGGCCAGGGACGGCGCGAAGAAGTACTCGCCGCCCTTCATGGTGACCGTCTGGGCCACCTGGGCCTGCGGTCCGGACATCTCGGGCTTGCCCCACGCCTTGGGGAAGGTGACCTTGATGTCGCGCTCGCCCTGCCCGATGACGGGGTCGTGACCGGTGGCCTCGACCTCGAAGTTCGGGTTGTTCGCCCAGCTCTGCTGGGTGAACTCGAACTGGTCGAGCAGGCTGCTGTTGAACGCCATGAACAGCAGCCCGACCTCCCCGCTCGGCCGGTTCTCCGGCGGCGAGTCGTCCCACGGCTCGTCGGCGCGCTCGCCGTAGGTCTGGCCGCGCCGCGCCATGAGCACCTCGCGCCCGAACGAGCGCGGGTTGGTCTTCCTGACGTGCCCGGAGAACGGGCACTTCGAGCCGTCGTCGCCGTCGAAGGTGAAGTCGTTGGCGACCGGCCCGCCGCCCGGCTTGGGCTTGAGCGTCAGGGGCGTGCCGTCCTTGAAGCGGCCGACGAGCATGGCGCCCGCCCGCTCGCGGTCCACCCCGCTCAGGCCCAGGTCGTCGGCCAGGTCCCGCTCGATCTCCTTGAACGCCCGCACGTTCTGCTCCAGCTTCCTGAACACCAGGTAGCTGCCGTGGTGACGGACGGGGTTCGGCGCGAACGGGTCGGGCACCAGGACGTTGCTCAGCGGGAACGCCGGGTCCCAGTGCTCCTTCGGCTCCCTGTCCACCTCGTCCTTCAGGAACAGCGGCTGGCTGCGGCCGTCCACGTAGCCGAAGTGCTCGATGCCGTCGCCGGCTGGGTTGCGCATGCCCTGCCCCCGCTCCTCGCCGAGCAGCCGGGCGCTCTCCGGCAGCTCGCCGAGGATCTCCTCGCGCAGCCGCTCCACCGGCTCCGCCTGCGCGTCGCCGATCAGGATGACGGCGTGGATCTCGCGCTGGTAGGCGCGCTCCCACTCCTCCACCGCAGGGTCGTTCACCTCGGCGACCCGCCGCTTCATGCCGTCGCGGAAGACCGGGTCGCCGAACTTGCGCACGTCCTCCACCGAGTGGCCGAGGTCGCGGTAGCCGGCCTTGCTGATGCCGATGCCGACGTACGGGGTTCCGCGGTGGCGGCCGGCGGCGAAGTCCCGTACCTCCTGCATGTGCTTGCGTGCCGACTTCATCTTCGTGGTGGCGACCCAGCGCAGGAAGGCCCTGCCCTCGGCCACGTCGTTGAACCGGACGAACAGTACGGACAGCTGCTCGCGCACGTGCGCCCGCAGGATGTTGGGCTGCAGGTTGTCGAGCATCGCCTTGGTGTCCGCGTCGAGCGTGGCCGAGTCCCAGGCCAGGGGTCGTGCGTTGTTCAGGTCGACAGGCATTGCCGTGTCCCTTCCCCGTTCGCGATGAAATCGGGCCCCCTGAACGCGCCACGGCGGGATCGCTCCCCGGCGATCCCCCGTCTTCCGACGCGCCCCACCAGTACGACTCGCGAGCAGACGGGAAAGTTTCCAGGAAAGGGACAGGCCGCGTTTCCCGATCAGCCGACGGTGAGCGAGGTCCGCGCAACGCTGCCGTTCTTGCAGCGCACGGTCACGGCGTGGGTGCCGGCCTCGGCCGCCTTCAGGCTCGGTGACCAGGCCACGGTGGGCGTGCCGGGCAGGTTCCTGGCCGGGCTGAAGGCGGCGGAGGTGACGTCGCGCACCTGGGAGCCGCTGCAGACGGCCGTCAC
Source organism: Nonomuraea sp. NPDC050202 (assembly GCF_040656115.1). NCBI lineage: Bacteria > Bacillati > Actinomycetota > Actinomycetes > Streptosporangiales > Streptosporangiaceae > Nonomuraea > Nonomuraea sp. NPDC050202. The sequence goes on from NZ_JBFALF010000002.1 coordinate 43,212, forward strand.
CTTCACCCGCGTGCCCGCGGCGGCGGTGGCGGGGGAGACGCCGACGCCCGCGTTGATCGCGGCCAGGGCGTTGCCACCGGCCGGCGGGGTCGTGGCGGTGGAGGTGGGCTTCGGGGTGGAGGTCGTCGAGGTGGGCCTGGGCGTGGAGGCCGTCGGGGTGGGCTTCGGGGTCGCCGTCGGCGTGCCGGTCGGGGTCGGCGCGGGCGAGGGGTTGCTCTGCCCGAAGACCACGTCCGAGCAGGAGTAGAACGCCTCGGGGCTGTCGCTGCGCTGCCAGATCGCGTAGATCAGGTGGCGGCCCTGGCGGGACGGGAGCTTGGCGGTCATCGTGTAGTAGCCGTCGGCCACCGTCGGGTTCGTCACGGTGTGGAAGGGCGTGGACTCCAGGTCCGACCACTTCAGCGGCTTGGCCGGGTCGTAGCCGTCGTCGGTGATGTACAGCTCGAAGGCGCCCTTGTGCGGGGCGGTCGCCCGGTACTTGAAGGTGTGCGTGGCGCCGCTGGTCATGGTCGTCGCCGGCCAGTCGGCGCGGGCCTGGTCGAAGCCGCGGTACTTGTCGCGGCCCGCGCTGCACAGCTTCCCGTCGGGGATGATCTGGCGGTGCCGGCCGGCGGCGTCGGCGATGTTGACCTCGTTCCAGTCGTACAGGGGCTGGGTGCCGCCGGTCGCCACGGCCTGCTTGCACGCGGCCGACCTGGGGCTCTCCGGGCCCTCGCTGTAGCAGACCATCGTGCGGCTGGGCGGGTTGCTCATGGTGCCGTGGGCGGAGGCGGCGCCGGGGACGACGGCGAGCACGAGCAGGGTGGGGGCGGCCAGGGTGGTGGCGACGAGCGCCTTGCGGTTGATCTGCATGCAGAACACCTTGGAGCACCGATAATGCCGAAATATCGGGCTTAAGTGTCCTTTAAGGCTGGCTTAGACAGCTTTTCAAGCCGCAACCACACCTGCACCTGAGCCCCGCCCAGCGACGAACGATCCAGCCGCAGCGACCCGCCGGTCGACTCGGCCAGCCGTCGCGCGATGTCCAGCCCGAGCCCGGTGGACCCGCTCCCGCTGGCGCCCCGCTCCAGCGCCGCCTCCGGGTCCGGGATGCCGGGCCCCGCGTCGGCGACCAGGATGCCGACCACGCCGCGGCCCTCGTGCAGCGTGACGCTGAACGCCGTGCCTTCCGCCGTGTGCCGGAACACGTTCCCGAGCAGCGCGTCCACCACCGCCGTCAGCTCCCCGGCCGGCACGGGCGCCCGCACCGGCAGCGTGGCCCCGACGAGCTGCCACGGCCGCCCCTGGTCCTCGGCCAGCGCCGACCAGAACGCCAGCCGCTCGCGCAGCACCTCGGCCGCGTCGCACGACCTGCCGAACGACCGGTCCCCGCGTGCGGGGCGCCGGGCCGCCGAGATGATCGTGGTGACCTCGCCCTCCAGCCGGGCCAGCGCCTGCCTGCTGGGCTCCGCCTGCGGGCCGAGCTGGTCGAGGCTCAGCTTGAGCGCGGTCAGCGGCGTGCGCAGCCGGTGGGAGAGGTCGGCGGCCAGCTCCCGCTCGGCCGCGAGGAGGTGGGTGACGCGGTTGGCCATGGTGTTGAAGGCGTTGGCCGCCGCCTTGAGCTCGGGCGGCCCGTCGGGGTGGATGCGCTCGCTCAGGTCGCCGGAGCCGAGCGCGGTGGCCGCCGTGCCGAGGCGGCGCGAGGCCCGTACGACCCGCGCCCCGAGCCGGTCGCCGACCAGCACCGAGCCCAGCACGAGCACCACGGCCACGCCCGTCAGCACCGCCCAGGAGGACGGCACGCCCCGGTTCAGGTCGTCGGCGGGCACGAACACCTCGATCACCGCGCCCCGGTCGCCGTCCAGCGCCACGGGGCGCAGCAGCACGTACCCGCCGTCCAGCTCGACCGTGCTCGCCCTGGTCCGGGCGGCGGCCACGGCCACCTGCGCGGCCGGGGCGCGCGACGTGCCGACCGTCGCGCCGCCGTTGACGTGCACGGCCAGCAGGCCGCGCCGTCCCGCCTCGGTGCGCGCCATCGCGTGGCCGAGGTCGTCGCCGCTGGTCGTCAGCGCCAGCACCGGCACCAGCGCCGACGCCTGCCGCTCGGCGCCCGCGACGGCCCTGCTCTGCGCGGTCTCCCTGACGATCAGCGCCAGCGGCACCAGGAAGGCCAGCGCGACCATCGAGGTGACGGCGACCATCAGCACCGCGAGGGTCCGCCTCATCGGGGCCCGCTCATCGGGGTGCTGACAACATGAACCCGACGCCGCGTACGGTGTGCAGGTAGCGGGGCCGGGAGGCGCTCTCGCCGAGCTTGCGGCGCAGCCACGACAGGTGCACGTCGATCGTCTGGTCGTCGCCGTAGGCGAGCCGCCAGACCTCGGCCAGCAGCTCCTTGCGCGTGACCACCCGGTCGGCGCGGGCGGCGAGGTAGGCGAGCAGGTCGAACTCGCGCCTGGTCAGTGCCAGCGGCCCGCCGTCGAGCGCGGCCTCGCGCCGGTCCACGTCCACGACCAGGCCGCCGACCGTGATCGTCCGGGGCGCGGGCGCTGACCTGGCCCGGCGCAGCACGGCGTCCAGCCGGGCGCTGAGATGGTCGCCGGAGAACGGCTTGACCAGGTAGTCGTCGGCTCCGGCGCGCAGCAGCCTGACGATCTCGGCCTCGTCGTCGCGGGCGGTGGCCACGATGACCGGCACGTCGGAGATGCCGCGCACCATGCGCAGCGCCTCCGAGCCGTCCAGGTCGGGCAGGCCGAGGTCGAGGATGACGGCGTCGGGAGGCGACTGCGAGATCTCCCTGAGCGCGTCGAGGGCGCAGCCGGCGCTGCGGACGGCGTGCTCCCGCCTGCCCAGCTCGTGAATGATCGCCGATCTGACGAATTCGTCGTCTTCGACTACGAGAACCGTCGCCATGGGGCCCCACCGTACATAATGCGTCTCATGCGTCGAGCCCTGAGATATGCGGCGATCTGGTGCGGAGCCACCGTGGTCGCGGTGTCGGTCTCGTGGTTCGGCGTGCGTGATGTGCTGCGCGAGGAGTTCGTGGACGACGTGGACGTCGAGCCGTTCCTCGCGCAGACGATCGCGGCGGGCGAGCGGGCCGGAACGCGCGCGCCCGCTGCGCCGACGGCTCCCGCGCCGACGGCTCCCGCGCCGACGTCCCCCGCTCCGACGTCCGTCGAGCAGGCGCCCGCCACGCCGGCGCCGCGCAGCACACCGAAGGAGCAGCGCACCACGGCTCCGGCGACGAAGGGGCCGGGGATTGCGGCGCCCACTCCGTCGCTCAAGGTGGTGAAGGTGAAGGGCGGGGAGGTGGCGTTCACGATCGGCCGGGAAGGCTGCCGCCTGATCTCGGCCACCCCGGTCAGCGGCTACACCGCCAAGATCGCCCGCGCCGACGGCTGGATCCGGGTGGACCTGGTCAAGGGTGAGCACGGCACGGGCGTGTTCTGCATCGGTCACGAGCGGCGCACCGACACCTGGGAGTACTGATGAGGAGCCGACGCTGGAGCCGGTCGAGCGGCACCCGCGACACGCTGCTGCGCGCGGCCCGCGACGTCTTCCTGGCCAAGGGGTACGCCGACGCCACGGTCGCCGACATCGTGGAGGCGTCAGGGATCAGCGTCGGCAGCCTGTACCACCACTACGGCGGCAAGCCCGGCCTGTTCCTGGCACTGTGGGAGCAGTTCATGCGCGGGCAGGAGGAGCGCACCTCCCGGGCGGCGAAGTCCGTCAGGGAGGCGGGCGAGGCCGAGAAGTTCCTGGCGGGGGCCCGCGCGTACCTGGAGGGCTCGTGGGAGCAGCGCGAGGTGGCCAGGCTGTTCCTGGAGAGCGACGGGCCGGTCGAGTTCGCCACGCTGCGCAGGCAGCGCGGCTGGAACTGGATCGGCGGCAACAAGCGCCTGCTCGGCCTGGACGACTCGCGGGAGAGCCAGGTGCTGGTGGTGCTGCTGACGACCATGATGGGCGAGGCCGGCCGCGCGGTGGCCGCGTGCGAGTCGGAGCCCGACGCGACGGTGACGATCGACGAGGTCATCCGCCTGGTGAGGCGGCTGCTGCCTACGACTGAAGGTGTAGCGGCGCCGACTCCCTAGAGACGATTCCGTTCGCCCCGGGCCGTGGCAGCGTGGCGGCATGGACGCACTCCGGAGATCGCTGGGCGGGCTGTCGCTGCTCTACGCGCTGGTATTCGTGACGTTCGCGGTGCTGCACGCCGGAGTCGGGCTCGGGCCCGTGCGGGAGCCGGTGATCGTGCCGGCCGCGATCGTGGAGACGCTGTGCTGCGTGGTGCTGATCGGCGGCGGGTACGGCGCGCTGGCCCGGCGGGCGTGGGCCTGGGACGGCCTGATCTACACGCACGCGGCGGCGCTCGGCGGCGTGCTGCTCGGGATCCTGGCGCTGGCCTTCGGCCCGGAGGCGGGCAGCGCGCTGCTCACCTGGTACCACAGCCTCATGGCGGTCGCGCTCGCCGCCGGGCTGAGCGGCGCCTTCTACGTCTCCAGGGTGCGCAGGTAGCCGGCGGCCTCGGGCAGCCGCTCCTCGCTGAAGACCCGGATGCCGTTCCGCTCCAGCAGCGCCGTCGTGACACCCCGTCCCGGGGTCCTGCGCCCCTGGAACGTGCCGTCGTAGATCGCCAGGGCCCCGCACGAGGGGCTGCCCTCCTTCAGCACCGCCATCCGGATGCCGTGCGCGCGCGCCACGGCCAGCGCCCCGCGCGCGCCCGCCAGGAACTCGGCTGTCACGTCGGACCCGTCCGTCGCCAGCACGCGGGCCGCGCCGGCCAGCACGGCCTCTCCGCCCGCACCGCCCTCGATCTCCGCGGCGAGCCTCGGGACCGGCAGCCCGCCCTCCACCTCGGGGCAGAACGGCACCAGCCGCCCCTCCTCGCGCCATCCGGCGAGCCAGGCGTCGGAGCTGGTCTTCGCGCCGCCGTCGTAGCGCACCTTGCGGCCCATCAGGCAGGCGCTGACGAGGATCTTCTCCACGTACCCGATCCTATGAGCGCGATCGGCAGCAGCGAGACCCCGGCCAGCCCGGCGGCCACCCAGAACGTGTACGGGAACGGCTGCGCCACGCCCGCCCTGGTGAACACCTGCAGCAGCACGGCCAGCAGCGCGACCCCGAACGGGGCGGCGAGCCGTAGCGTGATCGTGCTCAGCGTGGTCGCCGCCGGGATGGCCGCGGGCTCCAGCGTCCGGTACGCGGCCGCCATCACCGACGTGGCCACCAGCCCGTGGCCGAGCCCGAGCGCGAATATCGGCACCGGCCCCCCGCCGGTCAGCACGAACCCCGCGATGCTCGCCACCACCAGCACCACTCCCGCGGCTCCGACGCCGCGCGGCCCCCTGCTGTCGGTGAGCTTGCCGGCCAGCGGCATGGTGATGGCCGCGCCGATCCCCATCGGCGCCAGCAGCAGCCCCGCCTCCAGCGCGGTGCCGCCCTCGGCGAGCTGGCTGTAGAGCGGCACGAGCACGGTGAAGCCGAGCATCGCGGCCGAGTAGCACGCGAGGGCGAGCACCGCCGCGGCGAACGTGCGATCGCCGAACAGCCGCAGGTCCAGCAGCGACGTGTCACGCAGCGACCGCCAGGCGAAGGCGGTCACCAGGGCCATGCCGATCCACAGCGCCGGGTGCAGCAGCGAGGCCCCGTTGCCCACCTCCGACAGCCCGTAGATCAGGGCAGCCAGGCCGGGGGACAGCAGGGCCAGGCCGAGCACGTCGAGGCGCTGCCGCTGCCCCGCGCCGCTCTCGCGGGGCAGCAGCAGGAACGCGGCCAGCAGCGCCACCGCGCAGACCGGCACGTTCACCAGGAACAGCCACCGCCAGCCGGGGCCCTGCACGAGCAGCCCGCCGAGCGGCGGCCCGAGCACGGGCACCAGCATGGCGGGCACCGAGATCAGGCCCATCGCCCGGCCCATCCGCTCCTTGCCCGCCGCCTGGGCCAGCATCATCTGCCCGACCGGCTGGAGCAGGCCCCCGCCCACCCCCTGAACGACGCGGAAGACGACCAGGCTCCCCAGCGACCAGGCGGCGGCGCAGAGGGCCGAGCCGGCGACGAAGAGCGCGAGCGAGCAGAGCCAGACGTTGCGCACGCCGAACCTGCCGACCGCCCAGCCCGTGACCGGGACGGTCATCGACAGGGCCAGCAGGTAGCCGGTGGCCGCCCACTGGACGCTGGCGAGCGTGGTGTGGAAGTCGCGGGCCAGGGTGCCGAGCGCGACGTTGACGATCGTGGTGTCGAGCATCGTCATGACGACGCCGAGCAGGACGACCAGGCCGGTGGCCCGGAAGGGCGTTCGTACGGCGTATCGCATGTCGTACACCGTATCAGTTTCGTACGCTGTCTAGAATCGGTGCCGTGACATCGATCTGGTCGAGACCGACCCCGCCCCGCCGCCCGGTGCTGACCCGGGAGGCGATCGTCGCCACGGCCATCGCCGTGGCCGACGCCGAGGGGCTCGACGCCGTCTCGATCAGGCGCGTGGCCACCGAGCTGGACGCCCGCGCGATGACGCTGTACTCCTACATCGAGCGCAAGGAGGACCTGCTCGCGCTGATGGCCGACGAGATCGCCGCGGAGGCGGTGGTCGAGGAGCCGCTGCCCGGCGACTGGCGCGAGGCGCTACTGCTGCTCGCCCGGCGCGAGCTGGAGCTGGTGCGGCGGCATCCGTGGCGGGTCGACCTGATCTCCCACCGGGTGGCCGTGGGGCCCAACGGGCTGCGGCACGTGGAGCAGAAGCTGTCGGCCTTCGACGGGCTCGGGGTCGACCGGCTGACGGCCTGGCGGTTCCTGGCGACCTTCAACGACTACATGACCGGGTTCGTGGTCAGGCAGGCCGTGGAGCGCCGCTCGCCCAGGGAGCAGGGGATCGACGACGCCGAGCGGGCCGCGCTGGCGGAGCCGTACGTCAGGGAGCTGATCGAGAGCGGCGAGTTCCCCCGGCTGGCGCCGATGATCGAGCAGGGCGTGCAGGGGGCCGACGACAACTTCGAGCGCGGGCTCAACTGGGTGCTCGACGGGATGGAGGGCTCCATCGGGGGCGGCGATACCGGGCGATAGCCTTACCCCCGATGAACACCACCGTCTCCACGATCGTCATCTCCGGCTCGCTGCTGCTGATGCTGATGAGCCTGATCGTCGCGATCCGCGACCGGCCGATGGGCATGGTGCTGCTGGTGGGGTTCGCCCTGCTGGAGGTGGCCGTGCTGGTGCAGGCGGGGTTCGTGGTCGCGGGGGTGGCCGGTGGGCAGGGGCCCGACGACAAGGTCACGCTGTTCGGCTACGTCGGCGGCGAGGTGCTGATCCCGCCCGCGGGCGTGTTCCTGGCGCTGGCCGAGCGCAGCAGGTGGGGGCCGGCGATCCTGGCCGTGGCCGGTTTCGCGGTCGCGGTGATGACGGGCCGGCTCCTGCAGATTTGGCAGGGCACGGCGTGACGACCGCCATCGGCTCCGGGCCCGGCCGGGCGCTGATCGCGGTCTACGGGCTGTTCTCGCTGGCCGCGGGGGCGCGGGCGGCCGTGCAGATCGCCACCAGGTTCGGCGAGGCGCCGCTGGCGTACTCGCTGTCGGCGTTCGCGGCGCTGGTCTACATCCTGCTCACGGTCGCGCTCTGGCGCGGCGCGCGCCGCCTGGCGCTGGTGGCGCTCGGCATCGAGCTGGCCGGCGTGCTGATCATCGGCACGCTCAGCCTGCTGGACCAGGCCGCCTTCCCCGACGAGACCGTGTGGTCGGCGTACGGCAGGGGTTACCTGTTCATCCCCCTCGTGCTGCCCCTCGTGGGCCTGTTCTGGCTGCGTCGAAGGCGTTAACGCCCGGCGTGCCGGGGCAGTGGCAGACCCCATGAGCACGATCGAACATTCCGAAGATGTCAGGGTCCCCGTCCGGGTGGCCTACAACCAATGGACGCAGTTCGAGAGCTTCCCCGAGTTCATGGAGGGCGTGGAGTCGGTCAAGCAGCTCAGTGACACGCGTACGGCCTGGGTGGCGGAGATCGCCGGTATCAGGCGCGAGTTCGAGGCGGAGATCACCGAGCAGCACCCCGACGAGCGCATCGCCTGGCGCAGTGTCGACAAGCCGCACCAGGCCGGTGTGGTGACCTTCCACCGGCTCGACGACGACACCACCAGGGTCACGCTCCAGATGGAGTACGACCCCGAGGGCCTCCTGGAGACCGCGGGCGACAAGCTGCAGCTCGTGCGCATGCGCGTGATCGGCGACGTGAAGCGCTTCAAGACCTTCATCGAGTCGCGCGGCGACGAGACCGGCGGCTGGCGCGGCGACGTGCCGGGGCCGCACCAGCGCGGGCACGAGCAGGGCTCCACGTACGGCGGCAGCGCTCGCAACGTGCCCCCCGGCACGGTGGGCGGCGACTACCCGCCTGCCGGTGGTGGCGGCGCTTCGCCGGGCGGCACGCTGCCGCCTCCGGGGCCGGTGCCTCCGGGCTCCACGGGTACTCCAGGGGCTCCGGGCGGCCCGGGGACTCCTCAGGGGCCGGGGCAACCGCCTCCCCCTGTGCTGTGAGCTGCCACAGAACCCCCGGAGTCCGGCTCCGGGGGTTTTGTCATGCCTGAGGGATGTTCGCCAGGAATAAATGCATATTTCGGTCCTGTTAAGGTGTCATTCGTCCCATGATTTGATGAGTGGAGGACCGTTCCCGACATGAGCGTGCTCGCCCAAGAGTCCCGAGGCAGAACCACCCCGCTGGCCTGGCTCCTCGTGCTGGGAATCGTCCTCGCCGCACTGAACCTGCGCACCGGCGTCACCAGCGTCGGCCCCCTGCTCGACCAGCTCTCCGCCGGCCTCGGCATGTCGAGCGTCGGCACCGGGCTGCTGACCACCCTGCCCGTGCTGGCCTTCGCCAGCGTGGGCGCCATCACCCCGACGCTGGCCAGGCGCGTCGGCGAGCACCGGCTCCTGCTGCTCGCCCTCGTCACGCTGGGCACCGGGCTGCTGGTCAGGTCGCTGGTCGGCTCCGCCCCGGTGTTCCTGCTGAGCAGCGCCGTCGCGCTGTCCGGCGGCGCCGTCGGCAACGTGCTGATCCCGACGCTGATCAAGCGTCACTTCCCGGCCCGGACCGGGATCATGACCACCGTCTACACCACGGCCCTGGCCGCCGGCACCATGCTGGCCGCCGCCGCGACCGTGCCGATCGAGCGCGCTTCGGGGGACTGGCACATCGCGCTCGGCGTGTGGGCGGCCCTGGCCGCTGTCGCCGCCATTCCGTGGCTTGCGCTGCTGCGCAGTGAGCCGGAGCGGGACACCGGCGGCCGGGACGCGGGCATCCGCAGCCTGGTCAAGAGCAGGCTGGCCTGGATGATCGCGGTCTACTTCGGCACCCAGTCGATGATCGCCTACATCATGTTCGGCTGGCTCGCCACCATCCTCACCGACGGCGGCTACACCACCTCCGAGGCCGGGGTGATCCTCGGCGTGTTCACCGCGCTGAACATCCCCGTCTCGATCGCCGTGCCGATGATCGCCTCCCGCTTCCGCGACCAGCGTCCCACCGTCGTCGGGCTCGTCGTGTTCTACGTGATCGGCTTCCTCGGGCTGTGGTTCGCGCCCGCCTCCACGGCCATGGTCTGGGTCGTGTTCATCGCCGTGGGGATGGGGTCGTTCCCGCTGGCGCTGATGATGCTGGCGCTGCGCACCCGTACGCCGGAGACCACGGCCGCGCTGTCGGCCTTCGGGCAGAGCGCCGGCTACCTCATCTCGGGCGCCGGCCCGCTGCTGGTGGGCGTGCTGCGCGAGGCCACCGGAGGGTGGGCGGTGCCGTACACGCTGATCTTCGTGGTCCTCGCCGCCCAGCTCCTGACCGGCCTGTACGCCGGCCGCAACCGCTACCTGGAGGACGAGAGAATGGCCGGGTGAACTCCACCCTCGTCACCTTCCCCAGCGGCCTGACCAGCGGCCGCTCCACGATCGTCGAGGCCGTGCCGGTGGGGGAGCGGCACGGCCTCGTCGTCTCCGAGACGCCGTTCCACCCCCTCGACCACACCTGGCCCGACCAGCCCGCCGACCGCGGCACCATCGGCGGCCTGCCGGTCGTCGACTGCCTGACAGGAGCCCGGTCGGACACCGGCGAGATCTTCCTCGGCGCGGACATCCCGGCCCGGCGCGGCGCCGAGGGCTGGGACTGGCTGGTCGTCCACGTGACCGAGACGGCGCTGCCCGCGGGGGCGGAGGTCGACCTGGAAGTGGACGCGGGCTTCCGCGCCGCGCTCTGCGCCGGTCACACCGCCTGCCACCTGGCCGCGCTCGCGCTCAACGCCGCCCTGGCCGACCGGTGGCGCAAGCAGACGCGGCCCGACTCGCTCGGCCGCCCCGACTTCGACCAGGCGGCCATCACCTCCTCCCGCATCACCCCGCACGGCAGCGTGGACGTCTACCGCCTGGGCAAGTCGCTGCGCAAGAAGGGCTTTTCCGCCGAGGACCTGGACCCTGAGAAGCTCGCCCGGCAGGTGAACGACCGGCTCGCGGCGTGGGTGGCCGCCGACGCGCCGGTCCACCTGGAAGTGCCGGACCGGGGGCTGACGGCCCGCCGCACGTGGCACTGCTCGCTGCCGGAGGGCGAGGCGTCCATCCCGTGCGGCGGCACCCACGTCAGCCGCACGGGAGAGCTGGCCGGGATCGTCGCCGAACTGTCGCTCGACGACGTCACGCTGACCATGCGCACCGGCCGCGCCGGCTGAGCTCAGGACGGCTTGAGGTGGCCGATCTTCTCCGGGTTGGCCACCACGTAGATCGTCTCGATCTTGCCGTCCCTGATGAGCAGCGAGATGACGTTGATCACCTGGCCGCCCGCCGAGATGACGATGGCCGGCGCGTTGTTCAGCGTCTCCAGCGCGAACGACAGGTCGGCGAGGTCCGCCCTGCCGATCGAGGCCATGAACTTGGCGATGTTCGCCGGGGTGTTGATCGACTGCAGGTAGCGGCCCACGTTCTCGGCGCCGGTGATGACCCGCAGCGCCGCCCTGGCCTTGCCGCCGCCGTCGCTGACCATCGACACCTGGTCGGAGAACAGCTCGATCAGCGCGTCCAGGTCGCCGCCCGCGGAGGCGCCCATGAACCGCTCGGTGATCCGCCGGCGCTCGTCCCTGTCCACGTCGAAGCGCGGCCGCTTGTCCCGCACGTGATCCCTGGCCCGCCGGGCGAGCTGCCTGGTGGCCGGCTCCGCCCGCCCGATGATCTGCGCGATCTCCGCGAACGGCAGGTCGAACGCCTCCCGCAGGACGAACACCGCCCGCTCCAGCGGCGACAGCGTCTCCAGCACCACCAGCATCGCCATCTCCACGGAGTCGGCCAGCTCGGCGTGCTCGGCCACGTCGGGCGCGGTGCTGATCGGCTCGGGCAGCCACGGCCCCACGTACGACTCGCGCCGCGACTTCGCCCACCGCAGCCGGTCGATGGCCAGCCGCGAGGTCACCGTGATCAGGAACGCCTTGGGATCCTCGACGGCCGACTCGTCCACTCCGGACCAGCGCAGCCACGCCTCCTGCACGACGTCCTCGGCATCGGACACGCTGCCCAGGATCCGGTAGGCGACGGCGACCAGCACGCCTCGGTGATCCTCAAATGTCGACATGAAACCTAAGACGTACCACGACAGCCCCGGCGTGACACAAGGGGTTCAGAACTCCGTTACACTTGTTGATCGCAAGGGGCTATAGCGCAGTTGGTAGCGCGCCTCCATGGCATGGAGGAGGTCTGGGGTTCGAATCCCCATAGCTCCACCCCTCGCGGCGGCACGTCGTACAGTGCCGCCTTCGCGGCTTCCCAGCAGGGCGAGACGTCCTAGAGTCGTACGAATGGTGATCATCGCAGCAGAGACCTCGTTCGACGAGGCCGAGATCTTCAAACTGTACGACTCCGTCGGCTGGAGCGTGTGGACCCGCGACATCGCCAAGGTGTGCAGGGCGCTGGCCGGCTCCCACCTCGTCGTCACCGCCAGGGACGGCGACGGGCGGCTGCTCGGGCTGGCCAGGACGGTGTCCGACGACGAGGTGATCTGCTACGTGCAGGAGCTGCTGGTCGACAAGGAGTTCCACGGGCAGGGCGTCGGGCGGCGGCTGCTGGAGCACCTGAAGGAGCGGTACGCGCACTGCCGCTACTTCGTGCTGACCACCGATCACGAGTCCACCCCCGACGGGCCCGCCAACCACGCCTTCTACCGGCGGCTCGGCCTGGTCGAGCATCACGAGCAGGGGTTGTCGGCGTTCGGGCTGCCGGTGAAGAGCCTCTAGGCCGTGAACAGGCGGGCGAGACTCTCGGGGAGCTCGTCGCGGTTCCGCGGCGTCACGGTGATCAGTTCGGCGTCGATCTGCGCCTTCAGCGAGGCGTGCGTGCGCTGGTGCACGGTGGCCACGATCGGCACGCCGGCCTCGAACAGCGCCACGCAGCGCGGCAGGAACGCGGGCGACAGCAGCTCCATGGGGCCGATCTCGTCGATGAGCGCCACGGCGCCCCGCGCGGTGAGCGCCTGCTGCATGGCAGGCAGCGCGATGCGCTCGAACGCGGGCACGTTGACGCCGTACCTGCCGACCCGCGGGCCGGTGACCCACGACAGGTGGGCCATCACGGCCTTGTGCCCCGCGAAGTCCTCCACGGTGAAGCCGGCCCGCTGCCCGCGCTCGCGTACCTCGTCGCTGAGGAAGCCGCAGATCGGCACGTGCGCCGCCCGCAGCAGGCCGGCGAGGCGGCGCACGACGGTGGTCTTGCCCGTGCGGGGCGGGGCGGTGAGCAGGATGCGCGGCCTGGACACGGCACCAGGATGGCAGAGCGGGCCCGCGCCGGGAACCGCGGGGCCTCCGGCATAAGTGCTCATCCGGTGAGCACTTCAGGGCGGAGAATGGGGTCATGCGAGCTGATCGACTGGTGGCCGCGCTGCTGCTCATGCAGGCGCGTGGCCGGGTGACCGCCGCCGAGCTGGCAGAGAAGCTGGAGGTGTCCGTGGCCACCGCGCGGCGCGACCTCGAAGCGCTGTCCTCCGCCGGCATCCCCGTCTACCCGCAGCCGGGGCGCGGCGGCGGCTGGTCGTTGCTGGGCGGCGCCCGTACCGACCTGACCGGGCTCACCTCGCACGAGGCCCAGGCGCTGTTCCTGCTCGCCGGACCGGCCGCGCCCGACGCGCCCGAGCTCAGGTCCGCGCTGCGCAAGCTGCTGCGGGCGCTGCCCCAGACGTTCAGGGAGGAGGCCGAGGCCGCGGCCGGCGCGGTGGTCGTCGATCCCGCCCGCTGGGGCGAGCCGGAGAAGGAGCGGCCCGAGCTGGTACGCGCCCTGCAACGCGCCACCGTGCGGCGGCGCCGGGTCAGGCTCGGGTACGCGGGACGCCGCGCCGGTGAGCGCACCGAGCGGCTGGTCGAGCCCTGGGGGCTGGTGGACAAGGACGACGTCTGGTACCTGCTGGCCGGGACCGAGCACGGGCAGCGCACGTTCCGCGTCGACCGGATCGTCGCGGCCGAGGTGACGGAGGAGGAGTTCGAGCGGCCGGACGACTTCGAGCTGTCGCGGGCCTGGTCGGGGGTCGTCGAGGAGATGGAGCGGCGGCGCTCCACCGTCTCCGCGACCGTGCTGATCTCCGCCCGGCTCCTGCCCATCCTGCGCGACCACTTCGGGCGGCACTGCGAGACTTTGGGGGAGACGGGGGACGGGCGGGTCCGGGCCCGGGTGGCCGCGCCGATGGCGCTGACGATCGCCGAGCAGCTCGCCGGGTGGGGCGCGCGGGTGGAGGTCGAGGAGCCCGACGAGGTCCGGGCCGAGCTGGCCAGGATCGGCGCCGAGCTCGTCGAGCGCTACGCGTAGTCAGGGCATGGTCGAGGACAGGGCCGCGTGTTCCCAGCGGATCTGCTCCCACGCCTGCTCCACGTGCCGCCGCTCCGTCGCCGCGGCCCCGACGGCCAGCCGCAGCACCACCCGGCCGGCGATCCTCGTGTGCGTCAGGTACATCGACCCGCTCGCGTTGAGCAGCTCCATCAGCCCCAGCGTGGCCCGGTCCGCCTCCGCCGCGTCGTCCAGGGCCGGCCACAGGGGGCGGAAGCACACCAGCCCCAGCGGGTGCGGCTCGTGCAGTTCGAACCCCGGGTCCGCGGCGATCCAGCCCGCCAGCTCCGCCGCCAGCTCGACGCCCTTGCGGATGTGCGCCCGCAGCCCCTCGGCCCCGTACCAGCGGATCACCGACCACAGCTTCAGCGCCCTGAACCGGCGGCCCAGCGGCACCTGCCAGTCCCGGTAGTCCACGACGGAGCCGGTCGAGGTGGCGGTGTTCCTGAGGTACTCGGGCAGGATCGACAGCGCGCCCAGGAGCGGGCCGCGGTCGGCCGTCCAGAGCACGCCGCAGTCGAAGTTGGTCAGCAGCCATTTGTGCGGGTTCGTCGCGTACGAGTCCGCGTACTCGGCCACGCCGTCGTTCAGCCACCGGAACTCGGGACAGATCGCCGCGACCCCGGCGTAGGCGGCGTCCACGTGCAGCCAGACCCCGCGCTCCCCGCACACCTCACCGATGGCGGGCACCGGATCGACGGCCGTGGTGGAGGTGGTGCCGACGGTGGCGCAGACCATCGCGGGCACGGCCCCCGCCGCCGCGTCCTCGGCCAGCAGCCGGCGCAGGTGGGACGGGTCCATGGCCAGCGTGCGCGGGTCCACGTCCACCACCCGCACGCCGGCCGCGCCCAGGCCGGCGATCCGCGCCGCCTTCTCCAGCGAGGAGTGCGTCTGCGACGTCACGTACAGCGTGTAACGCCGGTCGATGCCCTCGGCCGCGACCCGCCCGCCGCTCGCCCGGTGCAGCGCCGCCAGCAGCGCGACCAGGCAGGCGCTCGACGCCGAGTCCTGGATGACCCCGCCGCCCGCCGCGTCGGTGCGGAAGCGCTCCGGCAGCCCGATCAGCTCGGCCAGCCAGTCGACCACCACTGTCTCCAGCTCCGTGCACGCCGGGCTGGTCACCCACAACATGCCCTGCACGCCCAGCCCGCCGGCCAGCAGATCGCCCAGGACGGCCGGGCCGCTGGCGTTGGAGGGGAAGTAGGCGAAGAAGCCCGGGTGCTGCCAGTGCGTGATGCCGGGCAGCAGGATCCGCCCCAGATCCGACAGCACGCTCTCGAACGGCTCCCCGCGCTCGGGCGCGGACGCCGGCAGGGCACGCCGGATCTCACCCGGCTTGACCTGGGACATCACGGGGTGGGACTCGATGCCGGCGAGGTAGTCCGCGATCCAGTCGATGACCTGCTTGCCGTGGCGGCGGAACTCCTCAGGGGTCATGTGAGGGCTCATCCGACCACTCTGCCGCCGCGGCAGCGGTTGGGGAAGTGGACGGGCCGGAGGCTTTCGCCCCCGGCCCGTTCTATCTCAAGCGGTCTGGCGACCGCCGAGTGTCAGTAGTGGTAGCGCCGGTGACGCTTGCCGCCGATGGCCTTGCTGAGGTGGATGCCGCCGGGCAGGTGCACGGACACGTAGCGGCGGCCGTCGGGGGTGGTCGAGACGTGGAAGCGCCGATTGCCGAAGCTGTGACCGACGCCGTGCCGTGACAGGTTGATCCGGAACGGCCCCACTTTGATTGACTTGCGGTAGTGCCAGCCCATGCCCCTCCTCCGCCATCGTGCGCTCAAGAGGAAGAACGCGCGGGGCGGCTGCGCGGTTCCCGGCCCGCCAAAGTGCTCGCCAGGGCTTCGAGCGCGCGGGGGAAGGCCCGGTCCGAGGGGGCGGCGTACCCGATGAGCAGGCCGTCACGTCCCTCGCCGTGCCAGAGGGGGGAGGCGGGGCGCAGGGCGATGCCGGCCCGCTCGCACGCGGCCAGGACCTCCGCCTCCGGCGGGGCGCCCGGGGGGAGCAGGAGGAGGGCGCGCAGGCCGGCGGCGACGCCGGGCAGGGCCGCGCCCGGCAGCACGGCGGACAGGCGGGCGCGCAGCCGCTCGCGGCGGTGGCGGTAACGCAGGCGGGCGGCGCGGATGTGGCGGTCGTAGTCGTGGGTCTCGATCAGCCTGGCCAGCACGAGCTGGCCGAGCACCTCGGTGTGGGCGTCGGCGTGCCGCTTGGCCTCGGTGACGGGGCCGATCAGCGCGGGCGGCACCGCCATCCAGCCCAGGCGCTTGGCCGGGCCGAGGGACTCCGACGTGGTGCCGCAGTACACGACCTGCTCCGGAGCCGTGCCCTGGAACGCCCCGACGGGCCGGCGGTCGTAGCGGAACTCCCCGTCGTAGTCGTCCTCGACGACCAGCCCGCCCCACTCGCGCAGTGCCAGGCGGCGGGACGGGTGCAGCGGCACGCCCATGGGGTACTGGTGGGCGGGCGTGACGACCGCGGCGGCCACCCCGGGCGTGAGGGTGCCGGTCCGCGCGCCCAGCCCGTCCACCGGCAGCGGCACGACCTCGCGCCCGGCCCGTCGCACCACCTCGCGGTAGAAGTCGTGACCGGGGTCCTCCATGGCGAACGGGCCGCCGGTGACGGTGGCGAGCAGGTTGATCGCCTGGACGAAGCCCGTGGTGACGACGATCAGGTCGGGCGTGGTGAGCACGCCGCGGGTCCTGGCGAGGTAGGCGGCGAGCGCGGTACGCAGCTCGATCCGGCCGCGCGGGTCGCAGGGGCCGAAGACGGCGGCGGGCGCGGTGGCCAGCACGTGCCGGGTGGCCCGCAACCAGGCGCGGGCGGGGAAGGCGGACACGTCCGGCTGCCCCGGCCGCAGGTCGTGCACCGGCACGGACTCCTCCGGCCGCAGGCCGTGCACCGGCGCGGCATCGGCGGGGAACGCGCCTGGCGGCATCCCCGGAGCGGACGGAGCGGCGGCGACCTCCGTGCCCGAGCCGGGGCGCGTGGCCAGGTATCCCTCCGCGACGAGCTGGTCGTACGCCGCGCTCACCGTGCCCCGCGACAACCGCAGCTCGGCGGCCAGCGCGCGGCTGGAGGGCAGCCGGGTGCCGCGCGGGAGCCGCCCTTCCCTGACCGCCTGCCGCAGCGCCTCCTCCAGCGCCCGCCGCCGCCCGCCCCGGGCGGAGAGCTCCAGATGCAGGTCCACCCCGGAACCGGCCCAATCTTCGCGCACGGCACCGGACCTTACCTCCGGTCCGGTGCCCGGGTTTACGGTGGATGAGCAGCCCGAACCAGGAAGGGAACGAGAGCCACATGATCGTGATCGCTCACCTGAGCGACATCCACATCGGCGCCACCCCCGAGAGCGCCGCCCGCGCCGCCGCCGTCATGCGCTACCTCGACACGATCCCCGGCGACCTGGACGCGGTGCTCGTCACGGGCGACATCGCCGACCACGGGGCGCGGGAGGAGTACGAGACGGCCGCCAAGCTGCTCGCCTCGCGGCACCCCGTCCTGGTGGGCCCGGGCAACCACGACGTCAGGCGGGAGTTCCGCCGCTCCCTGCTGGGCCAGGAGCCGGCGGACGGCCCGATCAACCAGGTCCTGCGCACCAGCCGCGCGGTCTACGCGATGTGCGACTCCTCCATCCCGGGCAGGGACGAGGGGCATCTGGACGACGAGACGATCGCCTGGCTGGAAGGCGTGCTGGACGGCAACACGGACCTGCCGGTGTTCGTGGCCTTCCACCATCCGCCGGTGAAGCTGCACGGCCCGCCGTGCGACGGGATCAGGATGCACGAGACGGCGCGGCTGGAGGGACTGCTCGCGGGCCGCGGCAACGTGCCCGCCGTGCTCGCCGGGCACGCCCACACGGCCGCCGCCACCACGTTCGCCGGCAGGCCGCTGCTGGTCGGCGGCGGTGTGGTGTCCACGCTGACGATGCCGTGGGAGGGCGGGACGAGTTTCGCCACCTGCGTCGACTTCTCCCTGCCGCCGCTGATCGCCTTCCACGTGCTCGACGACGAGGGCCGGATGACCACGCACTTCCGCGCGGTCCCGTAAGGGGCGGGCCCAGGCGCCCGCCCCCACGGTGTCATCGTTCGGTGAGCTCGATGAACGTCACCGAGTAGGCGGGGAAGTCGTAGGTGAAGGCCGAGGAGAAGCCGCTCACCTGCCGCCGCACCGGCGCCACGCGGTCCGGGTCGGCGATCGAGTTCGTGTCCGAGGGCGCGCCGGTCAGCGAGGTCACCGTGGCCGCCGGCCGGAACCGGGCGGAGCCGAGGTCCACGCTGCCGCGCACGGCCGTGTCCTGCGCGTTGACGACCTTCAGCGTCACCGACTTCCCGTCCCTGGACACCACCTGGTACAGCGGCTCGACCCGGGAGCTGTCCACGAAGTCGTTGACCTGCTGCCCGTCCAGCCACGTCGTGATCCGGCGCCCGCTGACCCGCACCTTCAGGTGGTAATCGCGGCCCGTCTCGATCGTGGTGGACGAGGTGGCGATCGAGGACTTGCCGCCGTTGACGGCCTTCTCGACGGCGGACTGGGTGTTGTTCCAGCCGCCGACGTTCCACCAGTAGAAGTTGCCGGTGTCACGCACGCCGAACATCACCAGGAAGCCCTCGGCGCCGGCGGTCTTGCGCGCGGTCACCTCGACCGTGTAGTCCGACCAGCCGGCCGAGCCGGCCGTGGACCTGGCGTCCTCGACCTGCGCCGTCTGCGCGTACGCGCCGTCCTGCACCGCCCAGGTGCCGAGGCCCGGGGTCCAGTTGCCGGCACCGGCGGAGAAGTCGTCCGACAGCAGCACGGTCCCGTCGGCCGCGGTGACCTTGACGTCGTCGTAGCGGACCGCGGTGTTCCAGGCCCCGAGGCCGACGGCTCCCTTGATGGCCTCGACGGGCCTGCTCGGGCCCTCGAACCTGCTGGGTACCACGCGCTCGCCCACGTTCGTGGAGAACAGGCGCTGGACGTGGTAGCTCGGCGACCCGTACGCCTGGTCGTTGTCGAACCAGATCAGGTCCGGCGTCCAGTCCACGTAGTCCACGTTGGCCAGCAGCGGCGCGTACGAGGCCAGCTCCACCACGTCGGAGTTGCGTTCCAGCCCGGTCATGTACGACGCCTCGGCCAGCGCGTTGTAGAACGTGTTGCCCCTGGAGGCGTACTCGCCCACGAACACCTTCGGCCCCTGGCGGTCGTAGGCGTCGTAGCGGTGGTTGTTGGCCAGGAACCAGTCGGGGTTGTTGTAGTAGTGCTCGTCGACCAGGTCGGCCCGCTGGTCGCGGGCGAACTGCCACATGCGGTCGAACCAGGCGCCCTGCGACGTCTGCCCCGAGTTACTGATGATCTTGATGTCGGGGTGCTTCGCCCTGATCGCGTCGGCGAACTTCGGGTAGTTGGTGAAGAACTCCGGATAGATCTCCTCGTTCCCGAGCCCGATGTACTCCAGCCCGAACGGCTTCGGATGCCCGAGCTCGGCCCGCTTCTTCCCCCAGGGCGAGGTGACCGGCCCGTTGGCGAACTCGATCAGGTCGAGGGTGTCCTGCACCCACCGGGCCAGCTTGGCCTCGTCGGTCAGCGGCCGGTTCTCGCCGCAGCCGTTCACGCCGACCGACAGCACCGGCAGCGCCTCGGCCCCGAGGTCCTCGGCGAACTGGAAGTACTCGTAGTAGCCGATGCCGTAGCTCTGGTTGTAACCCCAGAAGTTGAAGTTCGCCGGCCGCTCCTCGACCGGGCCGATGGTCTCCTTCCACTGGTAGATGCGGCGCCGGTCGCCGGTCTCGGCGTACGGGTCGTAGGTGCCGACGTTGGTCACGCAGCCGCCGGGGAAGCGCAGGAACCGCGGCTTCAGGCCGGCGATCAGCTCGGCCAGGTCGGCCCGCATGCCGTGCCCCTTGAACGTGTCGCGGGGGAACAGCGAGACCATGTCCAGGTCGGTCCGCCCGGCGGGGGCCTGCACGACGAGCCGGCCCGCGTCGGTGGTGCCCGAGGCGGTGAACGACGCCCGGTACTTGGCCCAGCCGCCCGCCTTGACCCGCACGGTCACCTTGCCGAGCACGGTCGTGCCGTCCTCGGCGGTGACCGTGAGCTGGCCCGCCTCGGCGCGCCTGGCCCACACGGAGAAGTCGTAACGCTTGCCCTCGACGAGCGGCAGGCCGCGGTTGAACCCGGCGTTGCGCACGCCCGCCGTGCCCTCGCCCGTCACGTCGAGCCGCAGGTAGTTGCGGTTGTTGACGTTCAGCGGGTCCTCGCCGGTGACGACGGGCGCGACGGTGGCGCCGCGCTCGTCCTCGCTCCACGCGGTCAGGCCCGTGTAGGAGGGCTCGTCGACGGGGTTGAACTCGAACGAGCGGTTCTGCACCAGCTCGGCGTAGAGCCCGCCGTCGGCGGCGTGGTTGATGTCCTCGTAGAAGACGCCGTACAGGTTCGGGCTGACCTCGGTGCCCTTGGCCCCGGTGTCCACGGTCAGCTCGCCCGAGGTGTAACCCTCGACCCGGAACCTGGTCGCGTCCGTGCCCATGACGAGCTTGCCGGCGCTGACGGCCAGGCTCCGCCCGCCGGAGGAGAGCGTGACCTTGCCGCCGCCCGCGTCCTTGAGCTGGAAGGGCGAGGGCTGCGTGCCCAGCCGGACGGGTGTGGTGGCCTGGAGGTACTTGCCGCTCTCGATGTCCTTGAGCGCGCCGCCGGGTTCGGCGGTGAGGACCAGACCCGTCATGGGCGCCCTGGCCGAGGCCCGCACGACGCCCGAGCGGTCGGCCGACAGGTACGGCGCCGCCGCCGCGCGCAGCGTGAACGGCCCTTCCGGCACCACGGCCGCCCCCTCGGCCGCCTTGATCGCGAAGTAGTCGAAGTCCGCCCGCATGGACGTGCCGTTCTGCGCCGACAGCCCGAAGAGCCCGACCTGCCCGACCTTCAGGTCGGCGGTCATCCTGGCCGCCTGGACCCAGGCCGTGCCGTCCCAGTAGGAGGAGGTGAACTCGGCACCGGTCCTGGTCAGCTTGACGATCTCGGCGGTGGAGCCGGGCCTGGCCGCGAAGGCCGAGGTGAAGGCCGCGCCGACCTCGGTGGCCGTCTCGATCACCGGGCCGCCGGCGGACCCGACGTGGGCCAGGCCGGCGCGCACGTAGTTGTCCCAGTCCTGCCAGGCCAGCAGGCCCGCGCTCTGGTAGTCGAGCGTGACGGGGGCGCTGAGCTTGGTGACCACCTCGAAGTCGCCGTCGGGGACGTCCACGAGGAAGAGGTTCCTGGCGTTGTTGGTGGCCTGGTGGGTGTCGCCGGTCAGGGTGTCCAGGCGCAGGGCGCTGCCCGACAGGCTCCAGCGGGAGTCGTCCGGCGAGAGCACCGTCCAGTTCTCCCCGAGGGTGGTGCCGTCGAACTGGTCCACGACGGCGCCTTCGGGGAGGGGGTCCGCCGCTTCGGCGGCGGCGGGTGCCGTCAGCAAACCGGCTAAGAGCAGGGCGGACAAGGCGATTCGCAACATGAGCTGGGGGGCTCCTCAGGTGTTGTTAGCGTTAACAAGGGAGTGAGCGTTAACAACTGCGAACGGCGACAACGTAAGGAGTGCTCAGGGCGCACGTCAAGGCCCAGCCGTGTAACCCGACCGTAATGCGGCGGCCTATTGACGACACGTCTTGTTAGCGTTCACAGTCGGGGCCAAGCCAGGAAAGGAGCACGGCTGTGGGATCCACCCTGGGGCGCCGCCTGCCGGTCATGGCCGACGTGGCCAGGGAGGCCGGCGTGTCGCATCAGACGGTCTCCCGCGTGCTCAACGACCATCCGAACGTGCGCAGCGAGACCCGTACGCGGGTGCTCGAGGCGATCGACAAGCTCGGCTACCGCCGCAACCTCGTCGCCCGCGCCCTGGTCACCAAGCACTCCAGAACACTCGGAGTGGTCAGCTTCGACACCACGCTGTACGGCCCGGCCAGCACCGTCTACGGCATCGAGCAGGCGGCCAGGGCGGCCGGCTACTTCGTCAGCATCGTCAGCCTCAAGTCGATCGACAAGGCCGGCGTGCGCGATGCCCTCGACTACCTGGCCGACCAGGGCGTGGACGGCATCGTGGTGGTCGCGCCGCAGCGCTCGGCCGCCCAGGCGCTGGCCGACCTGCCGCTCGGCGTGCCCACCGTCGCCGTCGAGGGCGGGCAGGCGGGCGACGTGTCCGTGGTCTGCGTCGACCAGGTCGCGGGAGGCAGGCTCGCCACCGAGCACCTGCTGTCGCTGGGGCACGAGACGGTCTGGCACGTCAGCGGGCCGTCCGACTGGCTGGAGGCCGAAGGGCGCGTGGCCGGGTGGCGGGCCGCGCTGGAGGAGGCGGGCCGCGAGGCCCCGCGACCGCTGGCCGGTGACTGGAGCCCGCGCTCGGGATACGAGGCGGGGCGCAGCCTGGCGAGCATGAGGAACGTGACCGCGGTCTTCGTCGCCAACGACCAGATGGCGCTCGGCGTGCTGCGGGCGTTCACCGAGCAGGGGGTGAGAGTGCCCGAGCGGGTGAGCGTGGTCGGTTTCGACGACATCCCCGAGTCGGAGTTCTTCTCGCCGCCGCTCACGACCATCAGGCAGGACTTCGACGCGGTGGGCAGGCACAGCATCGAGGTGCTCGTACGGCAGCTCGAAGGTGGTCCGCAGGAGCGGGAGCGGCTCGTGGTGCCGCCCACGTTCGTGCCCAGGGTCAGCACGGCCCGGGTCTAGAGCCGTACGGGAAGGCAGGACGCGCTGGCGCCCGGCTGGGGTTGTTAGCGTTCACATGAGAAGGGAACCCCCCACGTGTTCAAGAGGATCTCGGCGTTATTGCTCGCCGGTCTCACCGCGATGGCGGTGGCTTCGTGCGGCAGCAGCGGCGGCGGCACCACCAGCGCAGGTACGGACGGCGGCGCCGACTCGATCACCATGGGCTTCTCCCAGGTCGGCGCGGAGAGCGGCTGGCGGACCGCGAACACCAAGTCCGTGCAGGACTCGGCGAAGAACGCGGGCATCACGCTCAAGTTCTCCGACGCCCAGCAGAAGCAGGAGAACCAGATCAAGGCCATCCGCTCCTACATCCAGCAGAAGGTGGACGTGATCGCCTTCTCGCCGGTGGTGGAGTCGGGCTGGGACACGGTGCTGAAGGAGGCGCAGAACGCGAAGATCCCGGTCATCCTGACCGACCGCGCGGTCGACTCCAAGGACACCTCGCTCTACAAGACCTTCCTCGGCTCGGACTTCGTGGAGGAGGGCAAGAAGGCCGGCCAGTGGCTGGTGGAGGAGTACAAGGACACCAAGGACCCGGTGAACATCGTCGAGTTGCAGGGCACGACGGGCTCGGCGCCGGCCAACGACCGCAAGGCGGGTTTCGCCGAGGTCATCCAGGCCGACCCGAAGTTCAAGATCGTCGCCTCGCAGACCGGTGACTTCACGCGGGCCAAGGGCAAGGAGGTCATGGAGGCCTTCCTGAAGTCGACCCCGGACATCGACGTGCTGTACGCGCACAACGACGACATGGGGCTGGGCGCGATCGAGGCCATCGAGGGCGCGGGCAAGGTGCCGGGCAAGGACATCAAGATCATCACCGTGGACGCGGTGAAGGACGGTATGCAGGCGCTGGCCGACGGGAAGATCAACTTCATCGTGGAGTGCTCGCCGCTGCTCGGCCCGCAGCTGATGGACCTGGCCAAGAAGGTCGTCAAGGGCGAGCAGGTGCCCGCCCGGGTGGTGACCGAGGAGACCACGTTCACGCAGGAGCAGGCCAAGCAGGTCCTGTCCACCCGCCAGTACTGAGCTGCCGCTGGACGCGGAGCCGGCACAGGCGTAGGGACGAAGTGAGGCGGCCCGGGACACACGCCGGGCCGCCCTCTCAGGAAGGAAGGCGGATGGCCGTACCCACGCCGGTCCTGACGATGACCGGGATCGGCAAGCAGTTTCCGGGGGTGAAAGCCCTGGACGGAGTGGACCTGCGGCTGCTGCCCGGCGAGGTGCACGCGCTGATGGGAGAGAACGGCGCGGGCAAGTCCACGCTGATCAAGGTGCTCACCGGCGTGCACACCGCCGACGCGGGCACCATCGAGCTGAACGGCGAACAGGTCGCGTTCGGCAGCCCCCTGGAGGCGCAGCACGCCGGGATCAGCACGGTCTACCAGGAGGTCAACCTCTGCACGAACCTGTCGGTGGCCGAGAACATCCTGCTCGGCCGCGAGCCACGCCGGCTCGGCCGCATCCACTGGAAGCGCATGCGGGCCAGGGCCGGCGAGCTGCTGTCGCGGCTGGAGCTGAGCCTGGACGTGTCGGCGCCGCTGTCGTCGTACTCGCTGGCCATCCAGCAGATGGTGGCCATCGCCCGGGCGATCGACATCGACGCCAGGGTGCTGATCCTCGACGAGCCCACCTCCAGCCTGGACGCCGACGAGGTCGAGCAGCTCTTCAGGGTGATGAGGCGGCTGAAGGAGGAGGGCATCGCGATCCTGTTCGTCTCCCACTTCCTCGACCAGATCTACGAGATCTCCGACCGGATGACCATCCTGCGCAACGGGCGGCTCGTCGGGGAGTACCTGACGCGGGAGCTGCCGCAGGTCGAGCTGGTCGCCAAGATGATCGGCCAGGAGCTGGCCGTGCTGGAGCGGCTGCACGGCGAGGCCAAGGTGTTCGACCGCCCGCTGGTCGAGGCGCGCGGGCTGGGCCGGGCCGGGGCGATCGAGCCGTTCAGCATGACCATCCACGAGGGCGAGGTCGTGGGCCTGGCGGGGCTGCTCGGCTCGGGGCGTACGGAGGTCGCCCGGCTGCTGTTCGGCGCCGACCACGCGAGCACGGGCGAGATCGTGGTCGGCGGGTCGCCGCAGTCGTTACGCACGCCGCGCGCGGCCATGGCGCAGAAGATCGCGTTCTGCTCGGAGAACCGCAAGGCCGACGGGCTCATCCCCGACCTCACCGTGCGCGAGAACATCATCCTGGCCCTCCAGGCCACCAGGGGCTGGACCAGGCCCGTGCCGCGCGAGCAGCAGGACGACCTGGTCGCCAGGTACGTCAAGGCCCTGAAGATCAGCCCGCCCAACCCCGAGCACCTGGTGCGCAACCTCAGCGGCGGCAACCAGCAGAAGGTGGTCCTGGCCAGGTGGCTGATCCTGGAGCCCCGGCTGCTCATCCTGGACGAGCCCACCCGGGGCATCGACGTCGGGGCCAAGACGGAGATCCAGCGCCTGGTGGCCGAGCTGTCGGACGGCGGGATGGCGGTGCTGTTCATCTCCGCCGAGCTGGAGGAGGTGCTGCGGCTCAGCCACAAGGTGCAGGTGCTGCGGGACCGGCGGCTGGTGGCCGAGCTGCCGAATGACGAGGCGCTCACGACCGACGTGCTGATGGAGACCATCGCGAGCGGAGGGCGGGCCTGATGAGACGTCTGTTGTGGCCGCTGGTCATCCTGGCCCTGCTGCTGGCGCTGAACGTGTTCTTCACGCCCAGCTTCTTCTCGATCGAGGTCAAGGACGGCCACCTGTACGGCAGCCTGATCGACATCCTGCGCTTCGGCGCCCCGCTGATCCTGGTCTCGCTCGGCATGACGCTGGTCATCGCGACCGGCGGCATCGACCTGTCGGTCGGCTCGGTGGTGGCGATCTCGGGGGCGCTGGCCTGCCTGCAGATCAGCCAGGACGCGAGCGTGTTCACCGCCGTGGCCCTGGCGCTGGGGCTCTGCCTGGTGCTGGGGGCCTGGAACGGGTTCCTGGTCGCGGGCATCGGCATCCAGCCGATCATCGCCACGCTCATCCTCATGGTGGCCGGGCGCGGCCTGGCCCAGCTCATCACCGACGGGCAGATCATCACGGTCAACAGCCCGGCGTACAAGGTGATCGGCGGCGGCTACTGGCTGACCGTGCCGTTCGGCATCCTCATCGTGCTCGGGGTGCTGGCGATCAGCCTGTTCCTGACCAGGAGGCTGGCGCTGGGCATGCTGATCGAGTCGGTCGGCAGCAACGCCGAGGCGAGCAGGCTGGCGGGGATCAGGGCACGCGGGATCATCGTCATGGTCTACGCGTTCGCCGCCCTGTGCGCGGGCGTCGCCGGCCTGATGATCAGCTCCAACGTCTCCAGCGCCGACGGCAACAACGCGGGCCTGTGGATCGAGCTGGACGCCATCCTGGCCGTGGTGATCGGCGGAACGTCGCTGGCGGGCGGCCGGTTCTCGCTCGGCGGCACCGTGCTGGGCGCGCTCATCATCCAGACGCTGACCACGACGATCTACTCGATCGGGGTGCCGCCGGAGACGACGCTGCTGTTCAAGGCGCTGGTCGTGACCGCGGTCTGCCTCATCCAGTCCCCGTCGTTCCGCGCGAAGGTGTTCGGCGGGCGGGGGCGGGCGGCGCCTCCCAGCCCTGCCCCCGAGGAGAAGGTGAGGGTGACCGCGTGACCACGCTGACGGTGGGCCGGGCCTCGGTCCCGGCCAAGTACCTGCCCGTCCTGGTGACCGGGTGCCTGCTGGCGGCCATGTTCGTGGCCGGTGGGGTCCGCTACGAGGGGTTCGCCAGCGGGCAGGTGATCCTGAACGTCTTCATCGACAACGCCTTCCTGCTGGTGGTGGCGGTCGGGATGACGTTCGTGATCCTCACCGGGGGCATCGACCTGTCGGTGGGGTCGGTGGTGGCGCTGTCGACGATGATCTCGGCCAGCCTCATGGCGGGGCCGGGGTGGCCGCCGTACCTGGTGGTGCCGCTGGTGCTGGCCATCGGGTCGGGGCTGGGCCTGGTGATGGGGTACATCGTGCACGCCTTCGACATCCAGCCGTTCATCGTGACGCTGGCGGGCATGTTCCTGGCGCGGGGGCTGTGTTACACGATCGGGACCGACTCGATCCCGATCGAGGACGCCACGTTCACGGCCTTCGCGCAGACCAGGATCGACCTGTTCGCCGACCTGTGGATCTCACCGAGCGTGATCATCGCGGTGGTGGTCGTGGTGGTGGCGGCGTACGTGCTGCACTACACCCGCTTCGGCCGCTCGGTCTACGCGACGGGGGGCAGCGAGCAGTCGGCGCTGCTCATGGGCCTGCCCGTGGGGCGGACGAAGATCACCGTCTACACGATCAGCGGGTTCTGCTCGGCGCTGGGCGGCGTGCTGCTGTCGTTCTACATGCTCTCCGGCTACGGCCTGCACGCGGTGGGCATGGAGCTGGACGCGATCGCCGCGGTGGTCATCGGCGGGACGCTGCTGACCGGCGGTAGCGGCTTCCTGCTGGGGACCGTTCTCGGGGTGCTCGTGCTGGGACTGATCCAGACGATCATCAGTTTCGAAGGGACCCTGTCGTCCTGGTGGACCAAGATCTTCATCGGAATGTTGCTCTTCGTCTTCATCCTGCTGCAGCGCCTGTTCTCGGCGCGCTCAGGCCGCTGACCTGCGCGAAAGTTACCTGAAAGTTTCTGTGAGGTTATGTCCGAGCGTTGACATAGACTTTGTTAGCGATAACAATCAGCGGAAACGAGTGCGAACTTTGCTCTGATTCGTCACGTTCTGTGATCGAATCCCCTCACTTATCACCGGCAGCCGCCGCGTCCTGCGTCTGCCGCGACCCCCATGGAAAGGGATGCTCATGAGGTTGGGACGGATCGGGGGCGTGGTGTCCGCCATCGCGCTCGCCGCGACCATGACGGCCTGTGGCTCGAGCACGAAAACGGTCGACCAGGAGGCCTCCGCCTCCGCGGGCGCCGGTAACGCGGGCGCGCTGATCGGCGTCACCATGCCCACCAAGTCCTCCGAGCGCTGGATCCACGACGGCGACAACGTCAAGCAGCAGCTCGAGAAGCTCGGCTACAAGGTCGACCTCCAGTACGCCGAGAACGACATCCCGACGCAGGCCAACCAGATCGAGAACCAGATCACCAAGGGAGCCAAGCTCCTGATCGTCGCCTCGATCGACGGCACGGCGATCACCTCGCAGCTCCAGCAGGCCGCCGACGCCAAGATCCCGGTCATCGCCTACGACCGGCTGATCCGTAACAGCCCCAACGTCGACTACTACGCCACCTTCGACAACTTCAAGGTCGGCGTGCAGCAGGCGACCTCGCTGCTGAAGGGCCTGGGTGTCGAGGACGGCAAGAAGGGCCCGTTCAACGTCGAGCTGTTCGGCGGCTCGCCCGACGACAACAACGCCACGTTCTTCTGGAACGGCGCCATGTCGGTGCTCCAGCCGAAGATCGACGACGGCACCCTGGTGATCAAGAGCGGCCAGACCGACTTCAAGCAGGCCGCCATCCTGCGGTGGGACCCCGCCACGGCGCAGAAGCGCATGGAGGACATCATCACCAAGACCTACACGGGTAGCACCAAGGTCGACGGCGTGCTGTCCCCGTACGACGGTCTGTCGATCGGCATCCTCTCGGCGCTGAAGAGCTCCGGCTACAGCAAGCCGTACCCGATCGTGACCGGCCAGGACGCCGAGCTCCAGTCGGTGAAGTCCATCGTGGCCGACGAGCAGTACTCCACCATCTTCAAGGACACCCGCAAGCTCGCCGAGCAGACGGTGAAGATGGCCGACGCCGTGCTCAAGGGCCAGCAGCCCGAGGTGAACAACACCAAGGACTACGACAACGGCAACAAGGTCGTGCCCTCGTACCTGCTCGACCCGGTGATCGTCGACAAGTCCAACTACAAGGAAGTCATCGTCGGCGGCAACTACTACACCGAGGACCAGCTCAAGTAGGGGTTCAGCCCCGGGGACGCCGCTCCCCGGGGCTTTTCCTGAGCGAGGGGATATGACCGAGCACATCTTGCGGATGAGCGGGATCACCAAGACGTTCCCCGGCGTCAAGGCGCTGCAGGACGTCAACCTGTCGGTCCGGCAGGGCGAGATCCACGCCATCTGCGGCGAGAACGGCGCCGGCAAGTCGACGCTGATGAAGGTGCTGTCCGGGGTCTACCCGCACGGCGACTACGAGGGCGAGATCTTCTTCGAGGGCGAGCGCTGCCAGTTCGGCGGCATCCGCGACAGCGAGCACGCCGGCATCGTCATCATCCACCAGGAGCTGGCGCTCAGCCCTCAGCTGTCGATCGCGGAGAACATCTTCCTCGGCAACGAGCGCGCCAAGCGCGGGTTCATCGACTGGAACCGCACCAACTACGAGGCCGCCGAGCTGATGAAGCGGGTCGGCCTGCGCGAGAACCCGACGACGCCCATCTCCGACATCGGCGTGGGCAAGCAGCAGCTCGTCGAGATCGCCAAGGCCCTGTCGAAGAGGGTGAAGCTGCTCATCCTCGACGAGCCGACCGCGGCGCTCAACGACGACGACTCCGCCCACCTGCTGGACCTGCTGCGCGGGCTGCGCGACGAGGGCATCACGTGCGTGATCATCTCGCACAAGCTCAACGAGGTGACCGCGATCGCCGACTCCGTCACGATCATCCGTGACGGCCGCACGATCGAGACGCTCGACATGGTCACCGACCACGTCACCGAGGACCGCATCATCGCCGGCATGGTCGGCCGCGCCCTCGACAACCGCTACCCGCCGCACGAGCCGACGATCGGCGAGGAGGCGCTGCGCATCGAGGACTGGACGGTCTACAGCCCCACCCAGCCGGACCGGAAGGTCGTGCACGGGGCCGCGCTCATGCTGCGGCGCGGGGAGATCGTCGGGCTGGCGGGGCTGATGGGCGCCGGGCGTACGGAGCTGGCGATGAGCCTGTTCGGGCGCACGTACGGCGTGCACATCTCCGGCAAGATCTTCAAGGACGGCAAGCCGATCGAGATCCGCAACGTGCAGGACGCGATCAACCACGGCATCGCCTACGCCTCCGAGGACCGCAAGCGGTACGGGCTCAACCTCATCCAGGACATCAAGACCAACATCAGCGCCGCCGGGCTCAAGGGCCTGGCCAAGCGCGGCTGGGTGAACGACAACGAGGAGTACCGGGTCGCCGAGGAGTTCCACAAGAGCATGAACATCAAGGCCCCGAGCGTCAACAGCGTCGTGGGCCAGCTCAGTGGCGGCAACCAGCAGAAGGTCGTGCTGTCCAAGTGGATCATGACCGAGCCGGACGTGCTCATCCTCGACGAGCCGACCCGCGGCATCGACGTCGGCGCCAAGTACGAGATCTACACGATCATCAACCGCCTCGCCGACGAGGGCAAGGCCGTGCTGGTGATCTCCA
Source organism: Nonomuraea sp. NPDC050202 (assembly GCF_040656115.1). NCBI lineage: Bacteria > Bacillati > Actinomycetota > Actinomycetes > Streptosporangiales > Streptosporangiaceae > Nonomuraea > Nonomuraea sp. NPDC050202. The sequence goes on from NZ_JBFALF010000002.1 coordinate 73,091, forward strand.
GTGAGTTGCCTGAGCTGCTCGGCCTGTGCGACCGCATCTACACACTCTCCGAAGGTCGCATCACCGGCGAGGTTCCCCGCCAGGAGGCCACCCAGGAAAGCCTCATGCACCTCATGACCAAGGGACAGGAGTAGCTCTGATGAGCGAGCGAAGCGAGCGAACAATCGAACACAGCCAGCTGCTGCCCATGCGCCCTGTGAAGGTGGGCGCATGAGCAGCATCACGCCCGCCGACGTGAAGGTCGGCGCCAAGGGCGACGGCGGAGCGCCACGGCAGCCGGGCCGGGTGTCGTTCGGCGGAGTCTCGCTCAACCTGCGATCCAGCGGCATCTACATCGCCTTCGCGGCGATCATCCTGCTGTTCTCGGTCCTGACCGACGGCGCGCTGCTCACACCGCAGAACATCTCGAACATCATCGTCCAGAACTCCTACGTCCTGATCCTCGCGATCGGGATGATCCTGATCATCATCGCCGGGCACATCGACCTGTCGGTCGGCTCGGTGGTGGCGGTCACGGGAGCGCTGGCGGCGGTGCTCATGGTGAACATGGGCTGGCCATGGCCGCTGGCCCTGCTGGCCACGCTGGTGGCCGGCGCGCTCATCGGAGCCTGGCAGGGGTACTGGATCGCCTACTTCGGCATCCCCGCCTTCATCGTGACCCTGGCCGGCATGCTGCTGTTCCGGGCGCTGACGCTGACCGTCCTGGGCAACCAGGGCATCGGCCCGTTCCCGGATCAGGTCCGGACGATGGCCAACGGCTTCACCGACGGCTACCTCGGCAACATCGGCCTCGGCCCGCTCGGCGGCGCCGACCTGTTCAGCCTGCTGATCGGCGTCGTCGCGATCGCCGGCATGTTCACCGCCCAGCTGCGCACCAGGAACGCCCGCAAGGGTTACGGCCAGTCGGTCGAGCCGATGGCGCTGTTCTGGCTGAAGATGGTCGCCGGCGCGGCGATCATCATGTTCCTGGTCGTCCAGCTCGCCCGGTTCAAGAACCTCCCGTGGGTGCTGGTCCTGCTGGCAATCCTCGTGCTGGCCTACTCGATGATGGCCAACCGCACGGTCTTCGGCCGGCAGATCTACGCGATCGGCGGCAACCTGCAGGCGGCGATCATGTCCGGCGTGAAGGTCAAGTCGGTCGTGTTCTGGATCTTCGTGAACATGGGCGTGCTGTCGGCCATCGCCGGCATCATCTTCGCCGGCCGCCTCAACCAGGCCGGGCCCACCGCCGGTAACAGCTTCGAGCTGGACGCCATCGCGGCGGCCTTCATCGGCGGCGCGGCCGTGCAGGGCGGCGTCGGCAAGGTCGTCGGCGCCATCACCGGTGGTCTGATCATGGCAGTGATCAACAACGGCATGTCCCTGATCGGCTCGCCCAGCGAGCGGGTCCTCCTCGTCAAGGGCATCGTGCTCCTGGCGGCCGTCGCGTTCGACGTCTGGACCAAGCGCCGGGCAGGGGCCTCCGCTAAGTAAGATCCTCAGAGCCCAGCGAAAAGGAGAGACCGTTGACGACAGCCAGGCGTCGCCTGCCGGTCATGGCCGACGTGGCCAAGGAGGCGGGCGTGTCGCACCAGACGGTCTCCCGGGTGCTCAACGACCACCCGAACGTCCGGGCCGACACCCGCGCCCGGGTGGAGGCGGCGATCACCCGGCTGGGCTACCGGCGCAACCTCGTGGCCCGCGCCCTGGTCACCAAACGCTCGAGGACCCTCGGCGTGGTGAGCTTCGACACCACGCTGTACGGTCCCGCCAGCACCATCTACGGCATCGAGCAGGCGGCCAGGACCGCGGGTTACTTCGTCAGCATCGTCAGCCTGAAGTCGATCGACGCCGACAACGTGCGCGACGCCATCGACTACCTGGCCGAGCAGGGCGTGGACGGCGTCGTGGTGGTCGCCCCGCAGCGCTCCGCCGGGCTCGCGCTGGAGAGCCTGCCCTCGGGCCTGCCCGCGGTGGCGGTCGAGGGCACCCACCGGGCCGACGTGTCGGTCGTGTGCATCGACCAGATCGAGGGCGCCAAGCTGGCCACCCGGCACCTGCTCGACCAGGGGCACGAGACGGTCTGGCACGTCAGCGGCCCGTACGACTGGCTGGAGACCGAGGGCCGGCTCGAAGGCTGGCGGGCCGCGCTGGAGGAGGCGGGCCGGCCGGTGCCCGAACCGCTGGCCGGCGACTGGAGCCCGCGCGCCGGCTACGAGGCGGGCAAGAGCCTGGCCGCGATGGACGGCGTCACGGCCGTGTTCGCCGCCAACGACCAGATGGCGCTGGGCGTGCTGCGCGCCCTGTCGGAGAAGGGCGTGCGAGTGCCCCAGCAGATCAGCGTGGTCGGCTTCGACGACATCCCCGAGTCGGAGTTCTTCTCGCCCCCGCTCACCACGGTCAGGCAGGACTTCGACGTGGTGGGCAGGCACTGCATCGAGGTGCTGCTGCGGCAGATCGACCTCGGCCACGCCGCCTACGAGCGCCTGGTCGTCCGCCCCAGCTTCGTCGTCCGGTCGAGTACGGCGCCTGCCGGATGAGCCCGTCCGGTAGATGATGTGCATGCCCCCGAAAATCCCTGGAGATCAATGTGAGCGCTAACAAATACGTGGTAGGAGTTGACTTCGGCACGCTTTCCGGGCGTGCCGTCGTCGTACGGGTGAGCGACGGCGCCGAGCTGGGCAGCGCCGTCCACGAGTACGAGCACCGCGTCATCGAGCACACCCTCCCGGGCACCGAGGTGCGCCTGGGCCCGGACTGGGCGCTGCAGTCGCCGCAGGACTGGATCGACGTGATGCGGATCGCCGTCCCGCAGGCCATCGCCGCCGCGGGCGTGCCGGCCGCGGAGATCGTCGGCATCGGCACCGACTTCACCGCCTGCACCGTGCTGCCCACCACGGCCGACGGCACCCCGCTCTGCTTCGAGACGCCGCAGGAGCCGCACGCCTGGCCCAAGCTGTGGAAGCACCACGCCGCCCAGCCGCACGCCGACCGGATCAACGAGCTGGCCGCGCGCAGGGGCGAGAGCTGGCTGCCGCGCTACGGCGGCAAGATCTCCTCCGAGTGGGAGTTCGCCAAGGGCCTGCAGGTCCTGGAGGAGGCCCCCGAGGTCTACGCCAGGGCCGAGCGCTGGATCGAGGCCGCCGACTGGATCATCTGGCAGCTCACCGGCGTCGAGAGCCGCAACATCTGCACGGTCGGCTACAAGGGCGTCTTCCAGGACGGCGCCTACCCGTCCGAGGAGTACCTGGCCGAGCTGAACCCGGACTTCGCCGGATTCGTCGGCAAGCTCGCCACCGGCGAGGTCGGTGACAAGGTGGGCGACGTCACGCTGGCGCCGCTGGGCGGCCTGGCCGGCCGCCTGACCGCGCGGGCGGCCGAGTGGACCGGCATCCCCGAGGGCGCCGCCGTGGCCGTCGGCAACGTGGACGCGCACGTGACGGCCGCCGCCGCGGACGCCGTCAGGCCCGGCCAGATGGTGGCCATCATGGGCACCTCCACCTGCCACATCATGCCCAGCGACCAGCTCGCCGAGGTGCCCGGCATGTGCGGCGTCGTCCGCGACGGCATCGTGCCGGGCCTGTGGGGTTACGAGGCGGGCCAGTCGGCGGTCGGCGACATCTTCGCCTGGTTCGTCGAGAACTTCGGCACCGACGGGCACGAGCGCCTGACCGAGCTGGCCGAGAAGCAGGCCGTGGGCCAGCACGGGCTGGTCGCGCTGGACTGGTTCGGCGGCAACCGCTCGGTGCTGGTGGACCACAACCTCTCCGGCGTGATCATCGGCCAGACCCTGGCCACCAAGCCCGAGGACGTCTACCGCGCGCTCATCGAGTCCACCGCGTTCGGCGCCCGCATGATCGTCGAGACGTTCGAGAAGTCGGGCGTGCCGGTCGAGGAGTTCATCGTCGCCGGCGGCCTGCTGAAGAACCGCTTCCTCATGCAGGTCTACGCCGACGTGCTGCGTCGCCCGCTGTCGATCATCGCATCCGACCAGGGCCCCGCGCTCGGCTCGGCCATCCACGCGGCCGTCGCCGCCGGCGAGTACGCCTCCATCGAGGAGGCCGCCGCGGCCATGGGCAAGCGTACCGAGAACGCGTACGTGCCGGACGAGGCCCGCGCCGACGCCTACGACCGGCTCTACGCCGAGTACCGCAGGCTCCACGACTTCTTCGGAGACGGACAGATGCTGCACGCGCTGCGCGCGATCAGGAACGAGGCACAGGCTTGATGGACATGAGGAAGATCGTCGCCGACCTGCACGCCGAGCTGGTCCGCTACAACCTGGTGGTCTGGACGGCCGGCAACGTCTCCGGCCGCGTCCCCGGTGAGGACCTGTTCGTCATCAAGCCCTCCGGGGTCTCCTACGACGAGCTGACACCGGAGAACATGGTCGTGTGCGACCTCGACGGCAACCTGGTGGAGGGCGAGCACGCGCCGTCCAGCGACACCGCCGCGCACGCCTACGTCTACCGCAACATGCCCGAGGTGGGCGGCGTCGTGCACACCCACTCCACCTACGCCTCCGCCTGGGCCGCCCGCGGCGAGGCCATCCCGTGCGTGCTGACCGCGATGGCCGACGAGTTCGGCGGCGAGATCCCGATCGGCCCGTTCGCGCTGATCGGCGACGACTCGATCGGCCAGGGCATCGTCGAGACGCTGAAGGGCCACCGCTCCAAGGCCGTCCTCATGCAGAACCACGGCGTGTTCAGCATCGGCAAGGACGCCAAGGCCGCGGTGAAGGCCGCCGTGATGTGCGAGGACGTGGCCCGTACGGTGCACGTGGCCCGCCAGCTCGGCGACCCGCTGCCCATCGCGCAGGCCGACATCGACCGCCTGTACGACCGCTATCAGAACGTCTACGGACAGAGGAGCCCGCGTTGAACATCTGGTTTCTGACCGGCAGTCAGGGACTCTACGGCGAGGACACGCTGCGTCAGGTGGCCGAGCAGTCCCAGCGGATCGCCGAGCAGCTCCCCATGCCGGTGGAGTGGAAGCCCGTCCTGACCGACGCGGCGGCCATCCGGCGGATCATGCTGGAGGCCAACGCCGACGACTCGTGCGCCGGCGTGATCGCGTGGATGCACACGTTCTCCCCGGCCAAGATGTGGATCGCCGGGCTCGACGCGCTGCGCAAGCCGCTGCTGCACCTGCACACGCAGGCCAACGTCGAGCTGCCGTGGGCCACCATCGACATGGACTTCATGAACCTGAACCAGGCCGCGCACGGCGACCGCGAGTTCGGGCACATCCAGACCCGGCTCGGCGTGCCGCGCAAGACCGTGGCCGGGCACGTCAGCGACCCGGCCGTGGGCGAGCGCATCCTGTCGTGGCTGCGCGCGGCCAAGGGCCTGGCTGAGGTGCGCACGCTCAAGCTGGCCCGCTTCGGCGACAACATGCGCGACGTGGCGGTCACCGAGGGCGACAAGGTGGAGGCGCAGCTCCGCTTCGGCGTCTCGGTCAACACCTACGGCGTCAACGACCTGGTCGAGGCCGTGGACGCGGCCTCCGACGCCGACGTGACGGCGCTGGTCAAGGAGTACGCCGAGCAGTACACCGTGGCTCCCGAGCTGCTCGGCGAGCGCAACGAGTCGCTGCGCTACGCGGCCAGGATCGAGCTGGGCCTGCGCGGCTTCCTGGAGGCCGGCGGCTTCAAGGCGTTCACCACGAACTTCGAGGACCTCGGCGGCCTGCGCCAGCTCCCCGGCCTGGCCGTGCAGCGACTCATGGCCGACGGGTACGGTTTCGGCGGCGAGGGCGACTGGAAGACCTCGGTGCTGCTGCGCACGCTCAAGGCCATGACTCCGGGCGGCACCTCCTTCATGGAGGACTACACCTACGACCTGACGCCCGGCAACGAGCTCATCCTCGGCGCCCACATGCTGGAGGTCTGCCCGTCGATCGCCTCCGGCACGCCGTCGTGCGAGATCCACCCGCTGGGCATCGGCAACCGGGAGGACCCGGTCCGGCTCGTGTTCGACGCCGAGCCCGGGCCCGGCATCGTGATCGGCCTGGCCGACATGGGCGACCGGTTCCGCCTGGTGGCCAACGAGATCGACGTGGTGGCCCCGCCGCAGCCGCTGCCCAAGCTGCCGGTGGCCCGCGCGGTGTGGCGCCCGCGCCCGAACCTGCGCACCTCCACCGAGTCGTGGCTGACCGCCGGCGCGCCGCACCACACGGTGCTGTCCAAGGCCGTGGGCCGCGAGGAGCTGGTCGACCTGGCCGAGACGCTGGGCGTGGAGCTGGTGGTCATCGACGCCGGCACCACGACCGAGCAGTTCGCCAAGGAGCTGCGCTGGAACCAGGCGTACTACCGCCTGGCCCAGGGCTTCTAGTCCTCCCCTTCGGGAGACTTCTTGGGGGCGTTCCTGCGCTGCTCCTCGGCGCGCTCGCGGCAGCGGCGCAGGAACTCCTCGTCGTCGTCGGGGTTGCCGGCGGCGAGGCGGCCGGGGCGGTCGTACTCGGGGTAGGAGCTCGGCCGCGACCCAACGGCCTGGCCCCGCTCCGGGCGGCCCGCCACCAGCCAGGCCACGGAACCGATGAGCGGGAACAGCAGCACGATCACCACCCAGGCGATCTTCGGCAGGTTGCGGCAGGCCGCGTCAGGTGTGGTGATCGCGTCGAACAGGCAATAGAGCCAGAGCGCGAGCGTGACCAGGCCGACGGCCTGGGACAGAAGAAGCACGGCACACCTCCGGTCGGCGGCACCTGAAACTAGCGGTACCCGGGCGGGCTGACAAGGTGGAGCTGTGGGAAGGTAAGGCCGTGACGCTGACCAATTGGGCTGGAAACACCACATTCCACGCGAAAGACGTCCACCATCCGACCTCCCTCGACGAGCTGCAGCGGCTCGTCGCGGCCAGCGCCGGCGTGCGGGCCCTCGGGAGCGGGCACTCCTTCAACCACGTCGCCGACACCGCCGGCGAGCTCGTGGTGCTCGACCGGATGCCGGACCAGGTGGAGATCGACAGCGCCACGGCCACGGTGCGGGTCGGGGCGCGCACGACGTACGCGACGCTGGCGCCGCGGCTGCACCAGGCCGGCTTCGCGCTGGCGAACCTGGCCTCGCTGCCGCACATCTCCGTCGCCGGCTCGGTCGCGACCGGCACGCACGGCTCGGGCGACGCCGTGCGCAGCCTGGCCGCCGCCGTGTCGGGGATCGAGCTCGTCACCGCCGACGGCTCGCTGCTGTCGCTCTCGCGCGGCGACGCCGACTTCCCCGGCGCCGTGGTTTCGCTCGGCGCCCTCGGCGTCGTCACCTCGCTCACGCTCGACCTCGTACCCGCCTTCGAGCTGCGCCAATACGTTCGCGAGGGGCTGCGTGCGGACGCGCTCGCGCACTTCGACGAGATCATGTCCAGCGGCTACAGCGTCAGCCTCTTCACCGACTACCGCGACACCCGCGTCTGGCTGAAGCGCGAGGAGGAGCTGACCAGCCCCGACTGGTACGGCACCACCCCCGCCGACGGCCCCCGCCACCCCCTGCCCGCCATGCCGGCCGACAGCTGCACGGGCCAGCTGGGCGTGCCCGGCCCCTGGTACGAGCGGCTGCCGCACTTCCGCGCCGACTACCCGCCCAGCGGCGCCGGTGACGAGTTGCAGTCGGAGCTGCTGCTGCCCAGGCGGCACGCGGTCGAGGCGCTGCGCGAGCTGTTCGCGATCGGCGACCGCATCCGGCCGGTGCTGCAGATCTCCGAGGTGCGCTCCATCGCCGCCGACGACCTGTGGCTGAGCCCCTTCAACGGCCGCGACAGCATCGGCATCCACTTCACCTGGGTCAAGGACGTGGCCGCGGTGATGCCCGTGCTGGAGCTGGTGGAGCGGACGCTGGCGCCGTTCGAGCCGATCCCGCACTGGGGCAAGCTGTTCACCCGGTGGCCGGAGTGCCCCGGCTCCTTCCGCTCGCTGGCTCGCCGGCTCGACCCCACCGGCAAGTTCGCCAACGATTTCACCCGGGTACTGCTGGGGGAGTAGCACCCGCCAGAGGCATGCGCCCCCGGATGTAGCGGGCCACAGGTCCGGGGGACGATGTCACGCACCCCGCCTGTGGGCGATCGTATGGGGCATGACCGATCACCCGTTCAGATTCGGCGCGGTAGCCGGGCAGGCGCCCGACGCCGGCGCGTGGACCGGACTGGCCCGGCGGGCGGAAGACCTGGGCTACTCGACCCTGCTCGTGCCCGACACGCTCGGCACGCTGTCGCCGTTCACCGCCGCGGCGGTGGCGGCCACGGCCACCACCACCCTGCGCGTCGGTACGTACGTGCTCAGCGCCCCCAACCGCACGCCCCAGGCCGTCGCGTGGGAGAGCGCCACCCTGCACAAGCTCACCGGCGGCCGGTTCGAGCTGGGCCTGGGCGCCGGGCGGCCCGACGCCGAGAGCGACGCGGCGGCGCTGGGCGTGCGCTTCGGCACGCCCAGCCAGCGCATCGAGCGGCTCTCCAGGACCATCGACGCCGTCCAGGACGTGCGGGTCCTGGTCGCCGCCTCCGGGACGAAGCTGCTGCGGCTGGCCGCGGCCAAGGCCGACACGGTCGCGCTCGGCGTGCCGCCGCACTACACCGAGGAGCAGGTCGCCGCCAAGCTCGACGAGCTGTACGAGCTGGCCGGCGACCGCTTCCACGAGCTGGAGCTGGCCATGAACCTGGCCTGCGCCGGAGCGGAGCCGCCCGGGTGGGCGCTGAGCCGCTTCGGCCGCACCGGCACCGGCATCCTCACCGGCACGGTGGCCGAGATGGCCGACACGCTGCTGCGCCGCCGTGACCACCTCGGGATCTCGTACGTGTCGGTGAACGCCCAGTTCATGGACGCCTTCGCGCCGGTCGTGGAACGGCTCTCCGGTACCTGACGGGATCTGACAGGTATGCCTCCCAGGATGTGGGGTCATGACCGCAAAGGGAACCTTCGAGACCGCCGGCTGGACGCCGCAGCCGCCGTACGACGAGCGTGACGGCGTCACGCTGGGCGTGGTGACGCTGACCAAGACCTTCTCCGGCGACCTGACCGGCACCGGCCTCGTCACCATGCTGATGGCCACCACCCCGGTGGAGGAGTCGCGCTCGTACGTGGCGCTGGAGCGCATCGAGGGCACCCTGCACGGGCGCGCGGGCAGTTTCGTCGTCCAGCACGACGCCACCAGCGACCGTGGAGAGCAGTCGCTGCGCATCAGGGTCGTCGCCGACTCGGGCACGGGCGAGCTGCGCGGTCTCAGGGGAGAGATGGGCGTCGTCATCGGCCCCGACGGAGGTCACTCCTACACGTTCGACTACACGCTCTGATCGGCTGACGTACCGGCCACCCGGTACGTCAGCGTCGCCGGTGGGAGGAGCGCACCGTGTGGGACCCCGAACTCGCCGAGCTGAAGCGCCGCAGGGAGCCGGCCGAACGCATGGCGGGCGAGCTGCGGGTGCCGCTCGTCCGTCATGCCGGTACCTTTCGCAAGAGGTCGCCATAGATCGCGGCGAAGAGCGTGGCCAGCACGCCCGCCACCGCCGCCACGCCGAAGCTCCACCCGGCGCCGCCGCCCGACAGCACCGCCGCGCCCACCGCGCCCGCCACGCTGCTGCCGACGACCCTGACCAGCGCGTTGATCCCGCCGGCCGCCGCCGTCTTGGCCGGCTCCACGTGCTCGACCGCCATCGTGCCGAGCGCCGCGTACCCGAGGCCGATGCCCAGCCCCAGCACGGTCGCGGCGGCGTACAGGTCGGCTCCGGACGACCTGGACACGGCCAGCCACAGCGCGGCGACCGCCACGAGTGCCGAGCCAGCCGCCACCAGCGAGGAGGCGGTGAAGCGGCGCATCAGCGGGCCGGCCAGCACGGAGACCACGAGCATCAGCACCGTCGTGGGCAGCAGGTAGAGCCCGACCTGCAGCACCGAGGCCCTGAGCGGGCCCTGCGCCACCGCCGACACCGTGGTGATGGCCGTGAACAGGGCGAACCCGAGCAGGAACGAGGCCACCGTCGCCCCCACCGTTCCCCGGTGCAGGAGCATGGGGATCTCGATCAGCGGCGCGGCGGTGCGCCGGGCGGTCGCCACCCACACCCCGGCCACCACCACGGCGGCGGCCAGGAGCCCCAGCGTCGGCGGTGAGGTCCAGCCCCACGCCGCGCCCTTGCTGATGGCCAGCAGCAGGCAGACCAGCCACGCCGTGACCAGCGCCGCCCCGGCCAGGTCGGGCCGCCCCGCACCGCGTACGGGGGTCTCCCGCACCACCACCGCCACCAGGGCGAAGCTCAGCGCGCCGAGCCCGGTCAGGGCCCAGAACACCGCCCGGTGATCCCCGTCGAGCAGCCCCGCGAGGATCATCCCGCCGCCGCTGCCGACGCCGATCGTGGCGCTGAGCACGCCGATCGCGCTCGGCAGCCGGTGGGCCGGCACCAGCTCCCTGACCAGGCCCATGGCCAGCGGCAGCAGCGGCGCGGCGGCGCCCTGCAGCACCCGGCCGGCGATCAGCGGGGCCAGCGCCTCCGAGGCGGCGGCCAGCGCCGATCCGGCGACGAGCAGGCCGAGCGCGACCAGCGACACCCGGCGCCGGCCGTACATGTCACCGAGCCGCGACAGCAGCGGGATCGACACCGCGCCCGACAGCAGTCCGGCGGTGAGCGCCCAGGAAACGGTGGTCAGCGGGGCGTCCAGGCGCTGCTCCAGGCCCGGCAGCAGGGGCACCAGCACCGTCATCTGCAGGGTCCCGACGGCCACCCCGAAGGCGAGCACCGCCACGACCCAGAAGTTTTTATACATGTATAAAAAGTAACATGGCAAGATGCCGACGCGTACAGGACGACCGCCGAAGATCTCCCGGGCCGAGATCGTGACCGCCGCCAACCGGGTGCTCGAACAGGACGGCGTGGCCGGGCTGACCATGCGCCGGCTGGCCAAGGAGGTCGGCAGCACGGCCATGGCGCTCTACCACCACGTGCGCGACAAGGACGAGCTGCTCCTGCTGCTGCTCGACGCCTACGCCGCCACCGCGCCCCGGCCCGAGCTGCCCGAGGAGCCGCGCGAGCGGCTGGTGGCCGCCGCGGTCGCCATGCACGAGGCGCTGTCCGGCCGCCCGTGGGCCGTGGACGTGCTCAGGGCCGACGACCTGCTCTCGGTGGGCGCGCTGTGGTATCCGGAGCAGATCGTCGACGCCGCCGTACGCGCGGGGCTGACGATGGAGGAGGCCGTGGACGCGTACCGGATCGTCTGGCACTACACGGCCGGTGAGATCTCCGCCAAGGCGGCGGCCCGCGCGCGGCGCGAGGAGGGCGGGACCACCTACCGGGAGCGGGTGTTCGCCGAGCTGGACGCCGCCGAGTTCCCCAGGCTGAGCGAGGTGGGGGAGCGGTGGCAGGAGCTGACCGCCCGCGACACCTACGCCAAGGGGGTGCGGGCGCTGGTGCGGGGGCTGCTGCCCTGAACGGCCCGCCCGGAAAACCGGTGGCCGTGGGGCGGCGTCCGTGAAACGGTCGGGGGGCGATGATCCCATGGACCGAGGCCGGACAGGAGCGCTCGGCGGTCTGGCGCTCGGCGCTGGGCGCTCCGCCGCCCAAGCGTGTCGTCGTCGCCGACGACCGCATGTCCGCCGCCACCGCCTACCGCCTGGCCTGCGAGGGCACCGCGCTGCTGTGGCGGGGCGACTTCCACAACGCCCGCCAGCTCCTGAGCGCCATGGGGCGGCGCTGCAAGCCGGCCGCGCCCGGCAGCGGCTTCCACCGCCACCGCCAGGCGCAGTCCCAGCGTGCCCGCACGCTCGGCATGCTGCTCGTCCCGTACGCGGAAGGCCACGTGGTGCCGCTGCGCAGGGCGCCCGACGTGCGGGAGGCGTGCGCCGAGGTCTTCGGGCCCGAGGCCCCGCCCGCGGTCGGCCAGCTCCGCGAGCTGCTCGGCCTGATCGGCGCGCACGAGTGGCGCAAGAAGGGGGTGCACGTGCCGGCGCTCGGCGCCCGCGTCCACCCGCACCACGGCGTGTTCTCGCCGATCAGGGGCGAGTACGTCGACCTGGTCGCCGAGGCGCCGCTGCCGGGCGACCGGCTGGCCTTCGACGTCGGCACCGGCACCGGCGTGCTGGCGGCCGTGCTGGCCAGGCGCGGCGTCCGCCACGTCGTGGCCACCGATCTCGACGCGCGGGCCGTGGAGTGCGCCGGCGACAACGTCGCCCGGCTGGGCCTGGACGACCGGGTGGAGGTGGTGCGGGCCGACCTGTTCCCGCCGGGGCGCGCGCCGCTGGTCGTGTGCAACCCGCCGTGGCTGCCCGCCACGCCGATCTCGCCGCTCGACCACGCCGTCTACGACCCGGGCGGGCGGATGTTGCGCGGGTTCCTGGGCGGGCTGGCCGAGCATCTGGAACCGGGGGGTGAGGGGTGGCTCATCCTGTCGGACCTGGCCGAGCACCTGGGGCTGCGCGGCAGGGGTGAGCTGCTGGCGGAGTTCGAGCAGGCGGGGCTGCGGGTGGCCGGTCGCCTGGACGTCCCGCCCCGCCACCGCCGGGCCGCCGACGAGGACGACCCGCTGCACGTGGCCAGGGCCGCCGAGGTGACCTCGCTCTGGCGGCTCACGCGCTGAGCCCCCGGGGGATCAGGCGCTGAACGCCTTGCGGTAGGCCGACGGCGAGGTGCGCATGGCGCGGGTGAAGTGGTGCCGGAACGTCACCGGGCTCTCGAACCCGACCGCCGCCCCGATCTCCTCCACCGGCGCACCCGTCGACTCCAGCAGCGGCAGGCTGGCCGCCACCCGCTGCGAGATGACCCAGCGCAGCGGGCTGGTGCCGGTCTGCCGCTTGAAACGCCTGATGAACGTGCGCTCCGCCATGTGCGCCACGCCGGCCAGGCCGGCCACGGTGATGGGCTCCGCCAGATGGTCCATGGCCCACGCCATCGCCCTGGCCACGGCGTCGTCGTCCTCCACGGGGGCCACCGCGGCCTGGATGAACTGGGCCTGACCGCCCTCCCTGTGCGGCGGCACGACGAGGCGGCGGGCCACGGTGTTGGCCACGCCGGGGCCGTGGTCACGGCGCACGAGGTGGATCAACAGGTCGAGCCCGGCGGCGCTGCCCGCGCTGGTCAGCACGTCGCCGTCGTCCACGTACAGGACGGAGGGGTTGACCAGGACGGCGGGGAAACGTTCCTGGAGCAGGTCGGCGTGGCGCCAGTGCGTGGTGGCCGGGCGGCCGTCGAGCAGGCCGGCCGCCGCCAGCGCGAACGCGCCCGAGCAGATCGACACCATGCGCGCGCCCCGCTCGTGCGCCTCCCGCAGGGCGGCGACCAGCGGCGCGGAGACGGGCCCGCGGACGTCGGCCACGCCAGGCACGATCACGGTGTCGGCCCCGGCCAGCGTGTCCAGCCCGTGCGCCGCCGTCATCGTGAACCCGCCGACCACGCGCAGCGGCTCGAGCGTCTCCGCGCACACCGTGAGGTCGTACCAGGCGATCTCCAGCTCGGGCCTGGGCAGGCCGAACAGCTCGACGACGCAGCTCAGCTCGAACGGCGCCATCCCGTCGAACGCCAGCACGGCGACCCGGTGCGGTCTGACCGGTGGGGGCAGCAGCATGCCCGCATGTTAGCTGCAGCCTCTCCGCGGCAGGAGAGATGTATGCATATTTCGGGAGTACAGACCGTTTTGCCCGATCACCGCTACGAGCAGGCGGAGATCACCGAGGCGTTCTCCCGGCTGACCGAATGTGACGAGAAGCTGCTGAGGCGATTCCACGAGGCCACCGGGATACGAGGCCGCAACCTGGCGCTGCCGCTGGCCGACTACGCCAAGCTCGACTCCTTCGCCCGCGCCAACGACGCCTACGTCGAGCTCGCCCTCGAACTCGGCGAGCGGGCCCTGGCGGGCGCCCTGCACAAGGCCGGCGTGCGCCCCGAGAAGGTCGATCACCTGCTGTTCTGCTCGACCACGGGCCTGGCCACGCCTTCGCTCGACGCCAAGCTGGCCCAGCGGATGGGGCTGCGGCCCGACGTGAAGCGGGTGCCGGTGTTCGGCCTGGGCTGCGCGGCGGGCGCCGCCGGGCTCTCCCGGCTGCACGACTACCTGCGCGGCTGGCCCGACCACGTGGCGGTGCTGGTGTGCGTGGAGCTGTGCTCGCTGACGATCCAGCGCGACGACACCTCGATCGCCAACCTCGTGGCCAGCGGCCTGTTCGGCGACGGCGCGGCGGCCGTCGTCGCGACGGGGCGCGGGGCCGGTCCCGAGGTCGTCGCCACCCGCAGCCGGCTCTATCCCGGGACCGAGCACCTGATGGGCTGGGAGGTCGGTGACCACGGCTTCCGCATCGTGCTGGACGCGGACCTGACGGAGTTCGTGGAGCAGGTGCTGGCCGCCGACATCAGGGAGTTCCTCGCCGACTACGGCCTGACGCCCGAGCAGGTCGCCACCTGGGTCTGCCATCCCGGCGGCCCCAAGGTCATCGAGAAGATCGTGCAGACGCTCGGCCTGCCCGCCAAGGCGCTCGACGTGACGTGGAGCTCGCTGCGCGAACACGGCAACCTGTCGTCGGTCTCGGTGCTGCACGTGCTCCAGGAGACCCGGGGCAGGCCCGGGGCCCCCGCCGTGCTCATGGCGCTGGGCCCGGGGTTCTCCGCCGAGCTGCTGCTGCTGCACTGGTGAGCGCGTACGCGCTGCTCATCGGCCTGGTCGTGGCGGAGCGGCTGGCCGAGCTCGTCGTGGCCAGGCGCAACCTGGCCTGGGCCAGGGCCAGGGGCGGTGTCGAGCACGGCAGGCGGCACTACCCCTGGATCGTGCTGGCCCACGTGGGGCTCCTGGCGGCGGCGCCGGCCGAGGTGTGGCTGCTCGGCCGGCCGTTCGTGCCCGCGCTCGGCTGGCCCATGCTGGCGGTCGTCGTCCTGGCCCAGGGGCTGCGCTGGTGGTGCATCCGCACGCTGGGGCACCAGTGGAACACGCGGGTCGTGGTGGTGCCGGGCCTGCCGCTGGTGCACCGGGGGCCGTACAGGTGGCTGCGGCACCCGAACTACGTCGCCGTGGTCGCCGAGGGCATCGCGCTGCCGCTCGTGCACACGGCCTGGGTGACCGCCCTGGTGTTCACGATCACGAATGCGGCACTTCTCGCCGTCCGGGTACGGGTGGAGAACGCCGCACTGGCAGACTAGAACGTATGAACGAGATCCTGCCACTGATGAAGCGCGCCGCAGGGCGCACCACCGAGCTCGTCCGCGCCATCGGGGACGACCGGCTCGGGCTGCCCACGCCGTGCTCGGAATACGACGTCAGGGCGCTGCTGAACCACATGGAGTGGAGCGCCTCCCTGTTCGAGTCCGTCGCCGTCGGAGGCCCCTTCGTGCCGCCGAAACAGGAGTACACCGGCGACTTCCCCGAGCGGGTCGAGCGCATGCTCGCCGTCTACGAGCGCCCCGAGGCGTGGGAGGGCGTCAGCGAGCCCATGGGCGGCCTGCCCAGGGCCGTGCTGGCCAACATGGCGCTGACCGACCTCGTGGCCCACGGGTGGGACCTGTCGAGGGCGACGGGCCTCGACTGGGAGGTGGACGAGGAGACGGCTGCCCTGCTGGCCGCGTTCGCCGCGCAGATGGCGCCCAAGGGCCGCGAGCAGGGGGCGTTCGGCGCCGAGGTGGCGGTGCCGGACGACGCCCCGGCGCTCGACCGCTTCCTCGGGCTCATCGGCCGGGATCCGGCCTGGAAACCGTGATCCGCGGCAGGTCCTCGGGCGCCTTGCCGGGATACAGGCCGGTCAGCAGGGTGCTGACCGTGTAGAGATGCCAGGCCAGCGCCGGTTTGCGCACGACCGGGTCGGCGAACAGGGCGCGGACCTCGTCCGGATCGACGATCGGAGCGAGGGCGTCGAGGCTGCCGAGCACCTGCTCGCGCAGCACGTCCGTGAGTGCGGGGCCGGGGCTGGTCCGCCAGCTCCACCCGCCTCCGGTCTTGGCGGTGGGCAGGTGCGGGGGAGGGGCGGGCAGGCGGGACGGCCAGGGGAACCTGCGCGGCGGGGCCGCGCCTTCGGCGAAACGCCACGGCTTTCCCTCGATCGGAACATCCCGCAATTTCGGGGCAAACCGCAAGATCAGCGTATAGATGACCTCTTCGGAGAGTCGCCAGCTCTGGTCCAGGCTCAGCGCCGCCCGCACCACGCGATTGTCCAGGAACGGCCGCACGGGGTCGCCGCGCCGCAACGAGCCCGCGCGGGCGCTGGCCTGCCAGCGGCCCACCTTGTACCAGATGTAGAGGTGGTCCAGCGCCTCCAGCCGGTTCGGCCGCGCCAGCCACGGCCCGGCCAGCGCGCGGGCGTGCTCGTTGGCCTCGGCGGTGAACAGCTTCGCGTCCTTGCGGAACGTCGTGTCGATGCGCTTCAGCAGGGCCTTGTCGCCGAGGTCGCTCTGCAGCAGGTTCAGGCTGCCCGCGCGCAGCGTCTCGCCGCTCTGGCCCGACATGGTGGGCTTGCCGGAGTAGGGCAGGTAGCTCACGATCGTCTCGTACGCCGAGGTCATGCCCTCGCACGTGCGCAGCGTCTCCCAGGCGCGGCTGAGCGGATGCTCGACCAGCACCGCGTCCTTCGCGGCGGTCTGCGGCGGGGCGATGACCGTGTGCTCCACCCCGAGCCGCTCCGCGATCATGCGGGCGAGGATCACGTCCGGGTGCGTGTCGAGCCCGTTCGTCGTCGTCCTGAACGGCACCCCCGCCGCGTGCAGCAGCGCCGCCAGGATGCGGGTGTCGCGGCCGCCGGTCAGCGCCAGGTTCACCGGCTCGCCCAGGTCGCGCAGCGGGGCGACGGTCGCCAGCAGCGCGTCCGCCAGCTCGCCGACCGCCGCCCGCTTGTGCCGCGCCGACGTGGGCGCGGGCGCCGCCTCCGGCAGCGGGGTCTCGGTGATGGTGCGCACGCCGTCCCGCACCACCAGGCGCGAGCTGGGCCGCAGCGCCGACACCCCCTTGTACGGCGTCTCGTCCGACAGGAAGAACCCCTGCCTGACCATCGACTGCAGGGCGAGCACGTCGAAGTCGATCCGGTCGTCGGGCCGGGCCACGAGGTGCGCGAGCAGGGCGCGGCTGGCGACGACGTGCAGCTCGGGCGTCTCGGCGTAGAAGACGGGGCAGACCCGGTTGATCGCGGTGCTCGCGCCCACCTCGCCGTCGCGGGCGAACCAGGCGGAGAAGCAGCCGCCCACGGAGTCGTCCGGCAGCGCCGCCACCTCGGCCGGGTCGGCCAGATGGCCGTTGAGCCCGACGGCCCGGCCGCCGTGATGCGAGATCAGCGGCGGCTGCCGGGAGTCGTCGGGCTCGTTGGTCCAGGCGAACAGCGAGACACCCCGGCCGTGCCATTCCTGGCCGCGAATCACCTCGGCAGGCACCGGAAAGGCCCATTCGATTACGGAACGAGCTCTATTCAGAACCGCCGGGGAAATGTCCTGCCGCTTTGTGGCCATGGCCAAATAGACACGCACGGCACCAGGCTTACCTCATCTTCCTCATTCGTCACAACTGATCACGTATTGATCGCGGTTTGCGCTCGCTTGCGTCACCGGCCCGGCCGTGGCGGGGCGCATTCCGTCGTACGGCTCGGAGGTGGTTGAGATGAAATTTCGCCCTTTGGTGGTTGGCGTGGGGCTTATCGCCCTCCTGGGCCTGGCGGCCTGTGGCGGCGGTGGCAACCAGGCGACCAGCGACAAGAACGCTTCGGCGGGGACCGCCGCGCCCCGGCAACCGGCCCTGCCGGAACAGGCCGAAACCGGCGGCGCCGAGGCGTCCGCGTCACCCCAGGAGGACAGCGAGCGGGACACCACGACCGCGCAGATCTCCACGTTCGCCCTGGACGTGGACACCGCCTCGTACGGCTATGCCCGCCGTACCCTCCAGGAGGGCCGCTGGCCCGCGCCCGGCGAGATCCGGCCCGAGGAATGGGTGAACGCCTTCCGCCAGGACTACGCGCAGCCGCCGGACGACGGGTTCACCGTGCACGTGGACGGCGCGAAGCTGCCCCGGCGGGACGAGGCCGTCCTGCGGGTCGGCCTGCAGACGCGCGCCTCCGACTCCTCCCAGCGGCAGCCGGCCAACCTGACGTTCGTGGTGGACGTGTCCGGCTCGATGGCCGACGACGGCCGGCTGGACCTGGTCAAGTCCGCCCTGCTGAAGCTGCTCGAGCAGCTCGCCCCCGGCGACCAGGTCTCGATCGTCGCCTTCAGCGAGGAGGCCGAGGTGCTGGCCTCCATGACCCCGCTGACCGCCAGGGAGGAGCTGCGCGCGGCGGTGACGCGGCTGACCGTCTCCGGCGGCACGAACGTGGAGGCGGGGGTGCTCGCCGGCTACCAGGAGGCGTCCAAGGCGTTCCGTCCCGCCGCCACCAACCGCGTCATCCTGCTCTCCGACGGCCTGGCCAACCAGGGCGACACCGTGTGGCAGAGCCTCTCGGGCAAGGTCAGGGAGCAGGCCGCCAAGCAGCTCACGCTGCTCACGGTGGGCGTCGGCCGCGACTACGGCGACGAGCTGATGGAGCGGCTCGCCGACACCGGCGACGGCATGGCCGTGTACGTCAGCACCGAGGAGGAGGCCACCAGGATCTTCACCACGCAGCTGCCCGCCACCCTCGACCTGCGCGCCCGCGACGCCAAGGCCCAGGTCGTCTTCAACCCGTCGGTGGTGGAGAGCTACCGGCTCATCGGCTACGAGAACCGCGCGCTCGCCACGGAGGAGTTCCGCGACGACAGCCGCGACGGCGGCGAGATCGGCCCCGGCCACTCCGTCACCGCCCTGTACGCGCTCAAGCTGAAGCCGGGCGCCGACGGCCAGCTCGCCCAGGCCACCGTGCGCTGGCAGGACCCCGACACCAGGACCGCCTCGGAGTCCGGTGAGTCGCTGAACTCCGGCGACCTGGCCGGCGGCATCTGGACCGAGGCGCCCGTACGGCTGCAGGTGGACGTCGTGGTGGCGGCGTTCGCGACGTACCTGCGGGACCGGGAGGCCTTCGGCCTGGACCTGCCGGAGCTGCGCGAGCACGCCGCCCGGCTGGCGTCCACCTCCGAGGATCCGATGGTCTCCGAGCTGGCCACCCTCATCGGAAGGGCCGAATCGATCGGCTGATCGTCACTGGCCCCTCGGTCAAGGCGTGCTCAGGTGGTCCCGGATTCGGATACACTTTTACACGCAACGAGGGGCTATGGCGCAGTTGGTAGCGCGCCTCCATGGCATGGAGGAGGTCTGGGGTTCGAATCCCCATAGCTCCACAGCAGCCCGTCCGATCGGCTTGATCGGACGGGCTTTTCGTGTTTCCGGGCCCATTCCATGGCGATGCCGAACTGGTGTTCGTATGATGGTACGTATGAGCCCTGTGGAACTACCTGAGATCTGGCGGCCGCCCATCGTGGCGGCGGTCCCCGACGGTACGGCGCGTTACCTGCTGGCCTGGGGTGATGACGCGCAGGGGGCGCGGTGGGGATACCTGCTGTGGCCACCCCGCACGCTGGAGGCGCACGGCGGCGTGCGTCACGAGGGGAACGCCCGCTGGGTGCACTGGGAGGAGATCCACCCGGTCGCCGGCGAGGACTACAGCACGGTCCCCATCGCCGACCCCTGGCGGGTCTGAGATTCTCTGACTAGGGTCAGAGAATGGATGCTACGGCGATCGCGCGGGTGCGCCGCTTCCAGCGGACCGTGACGCAGCGCATCGGGGCGCTCGATGACGCCTTCATGGGTCGCGGCCGGCCGCTCGGGCAGGCGCGGCTGCTCTGGGAGATCGGCGCGGAAGGCAGTGAGCTGCGTGCGCTGCGGGCCAGGCTGGAGCTCGACTCCGGATACCTGAGCAGGCTGCTGCGCGCCCTGGAGGCCGACGGCCTGATCGTGGTCGAGGCCGGCGGGCCCGACGGGCGGGTCCGCACGGCCAGGCTCACCCCCGCGGGGGCCGCCGAGCGGGAGGAGCTCGACCGCCGCTCCGACGAGGCGGCCGCGTCGATGCTCGGGCGGCTGTCGGCCGGGCAGCGCGAGCGGCTGGTGACCGCGATGTCCGAGGTCGAGCGCCTGCTCGTCGCCTCCATGGTGGAGATCGGCGTGCTCGACCCGGGGCATCCCGGCGCCCGCCACTGCTTGACGGCCTACGTCGCCGAGCTGGCTCGCCGCTTCGAGTCCGGGTTCGACCCGGCGCGCAGCCTCCCCGCCACCGACGACGAGCTGCGGCCGCCCGCCGGGATGTTGCTCGTCGCCACCATGCGCGCCGAGCCGGTGGGCTGCGTGGCGCTGAAGCTGCACCCCGGGTCGGCGACGGCCGAGCTCAAGCGGATGTGGGTCGCCCCGTCGGCCCGGGGCCTGGGGCTCGGGCGCAGGCTGCTCGCCGAGGCGGAGTCGCGCGCCGCCGCGCACGGCGTGCGCACGCTCCGCCTGGAGACCAACCGGGCCCTCACCGAGGCCATCGCCCTCTACCGGTCGGCAGGCTACGCCGAGGTGCCGGCCTTCAGCGACGAGCGCTACGCGCACCACTGGTTCGACAAGCACCTGCCCGCCTGAGCGGCTCACCGCACGCGGGCCACGCGGTAACTCCCGCCTTCCTGCCACAGCAGCCACGGGCCGGCCACCAGCACGAGGCCGCGCTGCTTCAGCGTGACGCCCGTCTGCGGATCGTGCACGAGCGAGACGCTGCCCGTCGTGTACGCCACCAGCCGGTCCCCGGCCGTCATCCGGGCCTGCTCGCCCTTGCCGGGCTGCGGCACCGTGCCGAACGACCTCTCCAGCCGCCAGTTGTCATGCTTCACCGACCGCAGCACGCCCCCGGCCACCCAGACGAACGCCGTGTCGGTGGCGGCCGCGTACCACTTCTGCAGCGGCTTGCCCATCCTGTGCGCCCGTACCCCTGTCGGCAGCGGATGCTCGGCCGCGACCGCCAGCGTCCGCACGTCCACCAGCCGCAGCTTCCTGTCGTTGGCCGGCTCCACGGTGAACAGGTAGGGGTAGGAGAACGCCACCGCCGTCCCGGCGGCGGGCCGGCCGTCCGTGACCGTCCTGCCGGGCTCGCCGCAGCCGGCGGCCACCCAGGGCTGCCGCATGACGTCGCTGCCCGCGATCGCGCCGCCGTCCACCCAGACGGGCGCCTGGGGGTCGGCGCCCTGCGGGCTGACCGTGTGCGTGGTCCCGTCGGCCGTGCGGCAGCGCTGCTCGCCGCCCTCCGTCCAGGTACGCAGCCCCTCGGCCGCCCCCAGGCCGGACTGCGCGGAGAAGCCGGCGTCCCCGGCCGCGCCGCCGGTCGCGGGCACCTCCGCCGCCGCGCCGCCGGGCGTCAGCCCGAGCACGGTGCCGTCGGAGCCGAGCGCCGACGGCGTGAACGGCTTGCCGGACGCCGTGCGCGCCTCCACCTCGACCAGGCCGGTCACCGCCACCAGGCGGCGCAACCGCTCCTCGAACGCCTGCCCGGCGGCCCCTTCGGGGGAGGCCGTGACGGTTATCGTGGTCATCGGCCGGCTGGGAGAGGGTCCCGGAGTGGTGGCGGTCAAGGTCACGGTGGGCAGCGGGCTGGGATCGACCGTCGCGGCGGTGTCGCCGCCCCCGTTCCGCAGGACCAGCGGCGTCGCGACCAGCACGGCGGTCGCGCAGGCCACCGCTGCCAGCAAGGCCGCGCGGCGGTTCCTGCGCCTGGTGGCCACGGCCCGGTGGATCCGGCCCGCCAGGTCCGGCGGAGGATCTCCCGCACCGGGCTCGCCCAGCAGCGTGGCCAGCCGGTTCTCCAGGTCATCCATGGTCCACCTCCGCGCGGTCGGCGGCCTCGCGGAGCCGGGCCAGCCCCCGCGACGCCTGGCTCTTGACACTGCCGCGGCTGCAGCCCAGCAGCCGGGCGATCTCCTCGTCGCTGCGCTCCTCGACGTAACGCAGCACCAGCACGGCCCGCGTACGGGGTGGCAGCTCGGCTATCCGGGAACGCACCCCCGCGTCGTCCAGCAGGCGTTCCAGGCCGAGGTCCTCGGCCGCGGGCTCGGGCGGCGCCGCCACGCTGACCTCCCGCCTGGGCCGCCGCCACCGGTTGGCCATGATGCGGATCATGGCCGTGCGCACGTACCCCTCGGGGGAGTCCTTGCGCCTGACGGCGGCCCAGCGCAGGCCGGTGCGGGTGAGCGCCTCCTGCACCAGGTCCTCGGCGTCGTGCCGGTTCTGGGTCAGGACCATGGCGTAGCGATAGAGCGCAGGCAGTCGCTGCGCCACGAAAGTCTCGAACGTCGGATCTTCCACTCGCACCTCCGCCCTCCAAGGACACCCGAGGGGGCCGTGCGGTTGAGTGCCGCGGCTGGACGGGTGGGCGCCAATAAATTGCGTGACCAGAAAATTTGCTGATCACGCAATTTTACCCTAGGGTCGGCGGCGTGACCGGACTGAGGGAGCGGAAGAAGCAGGCCACGCGGGAGGCGCTGATGACGGCCGCGCTCCGGCTGGCTCTGGCGCGCGGGCTGGAGAACGTCCGGGTCGAGGACATCGCCGCCGAGGCGGGGGTCTCGCCCAGGACGTACAACAACTACTTCTCCAGCAAGTACGAGGCGATCACCGCCCGGCACACCGACCGCGTGCGCGCGTCCGTGGCGGCGCTGCGTGCCCGGCCGCCCGGCGAGCCCCTCTGGGAGGCGCTGACCGAGGCCATGGTGCGGCCCTGGGCGGAGCACGCCGGCACCACTGACACGGCCCCGCCGCCCGAGCTGCTGGCGGGCATCCGCATGCTCAGCGAGGAACCCGCGCTGCGGGCCGAGTCGCTGCGGGTGGCGTTCGCCGCCGACGGCGAGCTGGCCGCGGCCATCGCCGAGCGTGTCGGCGCCGACCCCGCTCGCGACCTGTACCCCTCCCTGGTCGCGGTCACCGTCACCGCGGCCGTGCAGGCCGGCGTCGCGCACTGGCTGCGGGCCGACCCGCCCGTGCCACTCGTGCCGCTGCTGCGCGACTGCCTGCGCGCGCTGGCCGCGGGGCTGCCCGCCCCATCCGAGTAAGGAGACGTTCATGGACATCGTCATCGCCGGCGGCGGGCCCAACGGGCTGATGCTGGCCTGCGAGCTGAGCCTGGCCGGAGTCACGCCGCTCGTGGTCGAGCGCCTGCCGCGGCGCAGCGACCAGCCCAAGGCCAACGGGATCATCGGCCAGGTCGTACGGCTGCTGCGCCGGCGCGGCATGGCCGGGCAGGAGGCGGCCATGCCCGCGTTCGTGTTCGGCGCGATGCCGCTGCACCTGGCCGGGCTCGACGACAACCCGCTGCACGGCATGGGCATCAGGCAGCCCGAGCTGGAGGAGCTGCTGGAGAGGCGGGCGATCGAGCTCGGCGTGGAGATCAGGCGCGGGCACGAGCTGGCCGGCTTCACCCAGGACGACGGCGGGGTGACGCTGGAGCTGGTGGCGCCCGGCGGGCCGTACCGGCTCCGTACGCGCCACCTGGTCGGCTGCGACGGCGCGCACAGCACGGTCAGGAAGCTGAGCGGGATCGGGTTTCCCGGCGTGCACGCGGCCGGCGTCGTCAGCCGCACCGCCCACGTCACCATCCCGGGGGCGGTGACCAGGCAGGTCGAGCTGGAGGTGCCGGAGGTGGGCACGCTCGTGCTCTACACCTGGCACAGGACCGAGCGCGGGGCCTACGCGATCCTGCCGGCCGGGCCGGGCGTGTTCACGGTCGCCGCGCTGGAGTGGGAGTCCGCGCCGCCCGGCGACGACGTGCCGATGACCATCGCCGAGCTGCGCGCGAGCCTGGCCCGGGTGCTCGGCGCCGACCTGCCGCTGGCCGAGCCCCCCGGCCCGGGGCCGCACCTGCTGCGGCGGCTGAACGGCCGCAACACCCGGGTGGCCGACCGCTACCGGGAGGGCAGGGTGTTCCTGGCGGGCGACGCCGCGCACGTGCACTCCGCCATGGGCGCGCCCGGGCTCAACCTGGGCTTGCAGGACGCCGCCAACCTGGCCTGGAAGCTCGCCGCCGAGGTACGGGGCTGGGCGCCGCCCGGGCTGCTCGACACCTACGACGCCGAGCGCAGGCCGGCCGCCGAGCGGGTCGCCATGCACACCCAGGCCCAGCTCGCGCTGACCGCGCCGGGGCCCGAGGTGACGGCGCTGCGGCAGGTGTTCGGGGAGCTGCTGGGCGACAGCGACGCCCTGCGGCGCATCGCCGCCCTGCTGGCCGGGTCCGACGTGGTCTACCCGATGCCCGCGCCGCCCGGGCTCCGGCACCCGCTGGTCGGCCGGTTCCTGGCCGACCTGCCCGCCGGCGCCGGAGCCCGGGCGCGGCCCGTGCTGCTCGACGCGACGGGCGGGCTGCGCGTCCGCCACGGGCGCGTGGACGTCGTGCCGGGCGACGGGCCCGAGGCCGTGCTGGTGCGGCCCGACGGGTACGTGGCGTGGGCGGGCACGCCGGACGAGACGCTGGAGCAGGCGCTGCAGATCTGGTTCGGCGAGTCCCTGGCACCCGCCTGACACGCGCCCGCGACTCCTGGAAGGCGCCCCGGCACGCGGCCGGACCTGGTGGGTCAGGTGCCGAGGTGGACGGCGGCGGTGGCGCGCATGATCGCGTGAGGCTAGGGCGTGCGGCGGAAGGTGTGGCGGTAGGCCAGCGGTGACACGCCGACGGCCGCGTGCAGGTGCTGGCGCAGTGAGACCGCCGTGCCGAAGCCTGCCCGCCTGGCCACCTCCTCCACGCCGAGATCCGTCGTCTCCAGCAGGCGCCTGGCGTGCTGCACGCGCTGCCCGTTCAGCCATCTGGCCGGGCTCTGGCCGGTCTCCTCGCGGAAGCGCCTGGTGAACGTGCGCACGCTCATCCTGGCGTGCTCGGCCAGCGCGTTCAGGTCGAGCGGGGCGTCGAGGTGGGCGAGCATCCAGTCGCGGGTGGCCGCCGTGCCGCCGCCTCCGCCCAGCGGGAGGGGGCGGTCGATGTACTGGGCCTGGCCGCCGTCCCGCCACGGCGGCATGACGCAGCGCCTGGCAGCCCGGTTGGCCACCTCGCTGCCGTGGTCGCGCCTGATCACGTGCAGGCACAGGTCCAGGCCGGCGGCCACGCCCGCCGAGGTCAGCACGTCGCCGTCGTCCACGTACAGGACGTCCGGGTCCAGCTTGACCTGCGGGAACAGCTCCGCGAAGCGGCCCGCCTCGCGCCAGTGCGTGGTGGCCGGGCGGCCGTCGAGCAGCCCGGCCGCCGCCAGCACGAACGAGCCCGTGCAGATCGACATCGTCCGCGGCCGCCCCTGCAGGGCCGCGCGCAGCGTGTCCTTGATCGTGCCGTCCTTCAGCGCCCGGCCCGCGTGGATGCCGGGCACCACGACGGTGTCGGCGCTGTCGAGCACGTCGAGGTCGTGGTCGGGCAGCACGCTGTAGCCCGCGCTGCACCGCACCGGCATGCGGCCCTCCGAGCAGGTCACCACCTCGTACAGCTTCTCGCCCGACGCCGTCTCCGCGGCCCAGAACACCTGGCCCGGCACGCCGAGGTCGATCGGGGCGAAGTGGTTGAGCACCACCACGGCGACGCGATGACGTTCCATGGCCGGATTCTTGCACATATTGGCTTTCCGGCCACTCGTGACCAGATAAGGGGATAAATCAGGATTGGCGCATGATAGTGAGCACCAACTCGCCCACCCGCCGCGGGCTGCACCGGGCCTGGTACGTCGCGGCCGTCGCGTTCGTGGCGATCCTGGGGTCGGCCGGCTTCCGCGCCACCCCCGGCGTGCTGATCACGCCGCTGCAGGAGGAGTTCGGCTGGTCGGCCGGCACCATCTCGCTGGCCGTCTCCGTCAACCTGGTGCTCTACGGCCTGACCGCCCCCTTCGCGGCCGCCCTCATGGACCGCTTCGGCATGCGCCGCGTGGTGGCCGTCGCGCTGCTGCTGATCGCGGCGGGCAGCGGGCTCACCGTGTTCATGTCGGCGAGCTGGCAGCTCCTGCTCTGCTGGGGCGTGCTGGTCGGGCTCGGCACGGGGTCGATGGCGCTGGTGTTCGCGGCGACGGTGGTGGACCGCTGGTTCGTGCGCCACCGCGGCCTGGTGACCGGCGTGCTCACCGCCGCAGGCGCGACCGGGCAGCTCGTGTTCCTGCCGGTGCTCGCCCAGCTCGCCCAGGGGCCCGGGTGGCGCTTCGCCTCGGTGACCGTGGCCGTGGCGGCGCTGGCCGTGGTGCCGTTCGTGTGGTGGCTGCTGCGCGACCGCCCGGAGGACGTGGGCACGACGGCGCTCGGCGCGCCGTCCGGGGCGGTGCGCACGGAGCCCGCCAGGACCAACGCCGCGCTGCGGGCCGTCACCGTGCTCGCCTCGGCGGCGCGGACCCGGCCGTTCTGGCTGCTCGCGGGCGGCTTCGCGATCTGCGGGGCCAGCACGAACGGCCTGGTCGGCACCCACTTCATCCCCGCCGCCCACGACCACGGCATGGCCGAGCCCGTCGCCGCGGGCCTGCTGGCGATCATCGGCATCTTCGACATCGCGGGCACGATCGCCTCGGGCTGGCTCAGCGACAAGATCGACCCCAAGGTGCTGCTCGGCGTCTACTACGGCCTGCGCGGGCTGTCGCTGATGGTGCTGCCCAGCCTGTTCGCGGCCACGACCGAGCCCAGCATGCTGATCTTCATCATCTTCTACGGCCTGGACTGGGTCGCGACGGTGCCGCCCACGGTGGCGCTGTGCCGGCGGATCTACGGGGCCGACGGGGCCGTGGTGTTCGGCTGGGTGTTCGGCTCGCACCAGGTCGGCGCCGCGTTCGCCGCAGTCGGGGCCGGGCTCACCCGCGACCACCTGGGCGCCTACGACCTGGCCTGGTACGCCGCCGGCGCCCTGTGCCTCCTCGCCGCCGGCATGTCGCTGGCCATCGGGCATGCTAGAGGGCGATGAACGCCGAGCTTTATGTCCTGCCCCTGGTCGTGCGGATCGAAAGGGCGGCGCCTCCCGAGCGCACCGACGCCCTGGAGGCGGCCGCCATGGCCGTGCTGAGCCTGCTGGACGACCCGGGCGAGTTCGCCGAAGAGCTGCACGCCTGGGAGTCCACCGGCAAGATCCGCAAGGTCGTGCGCCGGGCCAGGGGCGCCGAGTGGCGCCGGGCCGTGGCGCTGCCCGGCCGTACGATCGGGCACCGCACCGCCGAGGTGCGCGTGCACCCGCCCGTGCCCCTCGACGACTGGCCCCGGGACCTGGCCCGGCTGCAGGTGTCGGGCACCGAGCTGACCGACCCCGCCACGCCTGGGCCCGCCGAGCCGCCGGTGCTGTGGGCCAACCCGGCGCTGGAGATGTCCGCGGGCAAGGCCATGGCGCAGGCCGGGCACGCCGCCCAGCTCGCCTGGTGGGCCAGCGACGCGGGGGAGCGGGCGGCCTGGCGGGAGCGGGGGCTGGCGGTGTCGGTGCGGACGGCCGCCACCCAGGGCGACTTCGAGGCCATGGTGGCGGCCGGGCTGCCCGTGGTGCGCGACGCGGGGTTCACCGAGATCGAGCCGGGCTCGTGCACGTTCGTGGCCGACGCGCCCTGGCTGGCCGGCCGCGTCGCCAGATCGTGAACACGTCCGCGTGATCAGAGTGTGAAGACGTCCGCGAGCACGCCGCCCGCCGGGGTGATCCTGGCGGGCGACGGGCTGTCGTAGACCACGATGAGCCGGCCGTCCGACATCCGCGCCAGCCCTTCCGGGTGGTCGCAGCCGACGCCGTACGGCAGCTCCAGCACGGTCTCCAGTTCGTCGGCGGGGACGACGCCGTGGCGCTTGTCACCGGGCCGCCAGCGCACCACCCGTACGGGGCCGTCGAGGTCCATGGTGGGCCCCGCCAGGAGCAGCAGCGCGTTGCCGTCCGGGCACATGTCGCGCACGCCGAGCCCGCCCAGGTTCAGGAAGTGCTTGCGGTACGGCTCGCTCAGCCGCAGCCGCCCCTTGCCCGCGTCCTCGACGCGCAGCTCCAGCACCACCGCCCAGCCGCGCAGGACGGGGCCGCGCAGGCCCACGTAGAGGCGGTCCGGCGTGACGACGATGCCCTCGACGTCGAACCCGTTGTCCTTGCCCGGCAGGGCCAGGAACGGCGCGAGGTGCGGATCGTCCCTGAGGTGCGCGGTGAGGCTGTGGGCGCCCGACAGGACCGAGCCCCGCAGCGGCAGCTCGGTGCGGGGGTCCAGGGGGAGCCGGGCCAGGATGAAGCGGTTCTCCTCCCTGATCACCGTGGCCAGCCGTTCGGCGCCCTTCTCCGGGTCCTTGGACTTGACCTTCCTGCGCTTCAGGCTGTGCGAGCCGACCAGCCAGAGGTACCCGTTCGCCCGGGCCAGGCCCTCGATGTCCGCCTCGTCCTGCGGTCCGGCGGGCAGGGCGATGTAGTCGGCCAGCATGAACGTGCGCTGGTCGCCGTAGTGGTCACCGGTCCACGTCAGGTGCTCGAAGGAGGCGGTCTCGTCGCCGGCCACCCAGAGGCCGGTGGTGCTCTGCCGGATGGCGGAGAGATTCGTGTGCGTCTGGGCCGCTCGCGAGGCGTGGTCGAATCGCAGCTCAACCTGTTCCACCACGCCATGATTGCACTTCGGTAGCTTCCGGAGCGCAATGGCGGGATATGTCGTACGCTCCCGTCGTGCTCCATGGGGAAGATGAGATCAAGGGTTCCCGAGTGAGAACGGCCGAAAAGCGTGGGATCCCGACTTCTCCGCCCAGACGCTCCCGCATCGGCGATCTGCGCATGCGGGTGGTGTACCGGGGGCTGGCCGTGGCCGCCGCCGCCGCGGTCGTCGCCGTGGCGGTGGTCGTGGTGCTCCCGTCAGAGCCGGACGAGGTCGTGGCGGGGCCGGTAACCGCGCCGCCGACCGCGCCGCCCTCGTCCGGCTCCGCACCGTCCCCCAGCGCGTCCCCCAGTGTGTCTCCCGCCGCCTCGACGACCCCGGCGGCGGCGTCGTCCTCCGCTCCCCGGGGGACGCCGAGCCCCGGCGTCTCGCTGGCGCCCGGTTACACGGCCATGGAGGCCCTGTACGCCGACCCGCGCGTCCCCCGGCTCACCCGCGGGGTGAAGCGCATGGCCGCGCGCTCCCCGGGCAGGCGCTTCGTCCAGGACACGCGGACGGGACTGGCCGTGGTGAAGCTGCCGAGGCCGTGGAAGTCGTACGGGGCGGCGCCGTTCACCACCAAGCAGGTGCTGCCCAAGCAGCGCGGCACGAGCCTGCGCGGCATGTTCGTCACCTGCCCGCTGCCGATCATGGAGCAGGAGTCACCGCGCGACACGGCCCTGCTGGCCGCCCGCTGGACGCTCAACCACCACCCCAGGGGCTCCAGGATCACGTGGCTGGCCTCGCAGCCCGTCGGGCGCGGCTGGATGCTCGTCTACCGCGTCACCTATGGCAAGCGCACGTCACGCGCCGCGGTCGTGGTGGTGGACGGGGGAATGAGCAAACCAGGTCTTGCGTTCGTAACAGTGCCTGACTCGCAGCGCAAGCAGTGGCGTGATATCGGCCGCGTGGCCTCAGGGGTGCGTGTTCTAGGCTAGAAAGATCATGAATGCGGCGATATTGGGGAGTGACGCCGTGGAACGCTCTGGACCGCCGCAGGCCTCGAACAAGGGCAAGGGCAAGCCGCCCTGGCGCTCGGAGGGCCTGCCGGGCACGCCCGGAGGCAAGCCCAAGATCAACTGGTGGCGTTTCATCGTCACCCTGCTCGTCGTCTACGCGGGCTTCTTCGTCGTGTCGTCGTTCGTCGACAGCGGCTCGGTGGAGACGATCTCGTACACCGAGTTCACCAAGCAGGTGAACTCCAAGAACGTCAAGGACATCTACGCCCAGGGCCTGTCGGTCGAGGGCGACCTGAGGTCGGCGGCGAAGAACCCGGAGAGCGGCGAGCAGTACACGAAGTTCGCCACCGAGATCCCGGCGTTCGCCAACACCGACCAGCTCGACCAGCAGCTCGCCACCGGCCAGGTCGAGATCACCTCGCAGCCGATCACGCGGGGCTTCTTCTCCAACCTGTTGCTGTCGCTGCTCCCCGTGCTGCTGCTGGCCGGCCTGTGGATCTGGATCATGCGGCGCGGCGCGAGCATGATGGGCGGCGGCCTGGGCGGGCTCGGCAAGTCCAAGGCGGCCAAGCCGGTCGAGGCCGCGAAGGTGCGCGTCACGTTCGAGGACGTCGCGGGCATCGACGAGGTCGAGAACGAGCTCGTCGAGATCGTCGACTACCTCAAGGACCCCGGCAAGTACCGCAAGCTGGGCGCGAAGCTGCCCAAGGGCGTGCTGCTCGCGGGGCCTCCCGGCACCGGCAAGACGCTGCTGGCCAGGGCGGTGGCCGGTGAGGCCAAGGTGCCGTACTTCTCGGCCAGCGCCTCCGAGTTCATCGAGATGATCGTCGGTGTGGGCGCCTCGCGGGTGCGCGACCTGTTCGAGGAGGCGCGCAAGGTGGCGCCGTCGATCGTGTTCATCGACGAGATCGACGCCATCGGCCGCGCCAGGGGCGGCGCGGGCGGCATCGGCGGCCACGACGAGCGCGAGCAGACGCTGAACCAGATCCTCACCGAGATGGACGGCTTCTCCGGGGCCGAGGGCGTGATCGTCATCGGGGCCACGAACCGGCCCGAGATCCTCGACCCGGCGCTGCTGCGTCCCGGGCGCTTCGACCGTACGGTGCAGGTGGGCCTGCCCGACGCGGCCGGGCGCGCGGCGATCCTGGCCGTGCACACGCGCGGCGTGCCGCTCGACGGCGAGGTCAGCCCCGAGCAGATCGCCAAGACCACCCCCGGCATGACGGGCGCCGACCTGGCGAACCTGGTCAACGAGGCCGCCCTGCTCGCCGCCAAGCGCGGCAAGGAGAAGGTCACCTCGGCCGACTTCGCCGACGCGCTGGAGAAGCTGCAGCTCGGCGCGGCGCGCAGCATCGTCATGCCGGAGGAGGAGCGCACCAGGACCGCCTTCCACGAGGCCGGTCACGCGCTGCTCGGCATGCTCCAGCCGGGCGCCGACCCGGTCAGGAAGATCTCGATCATCCCGCGCGGCCGGGCGCTCGGCGTCACGCTGTCCACGCCCGACACCGACCGGTACGCCTACGATGAGCAGTACCTGCGCGGGCGCATCACCGGCGCGCTGGGCGGCATGGCGGCCGAGCAGGTCGTGTACGGCGTCATCACCACCGGCGCGGAGAACGACCTGGAGCAGGTCACCATGATCGCTCGCGGCATGGTGGGCCGGTGGGGCATGTCGGAGAAGGTCGGGCCGCTGACCATCCTGCCCAACGACGGCCAGCAGCCGCAGGCCTCGCCCGTCACGCTCGCCATGGTGGACGAGGAGGCGCGGCGGATCGTGGACGAGTGCTACGAGCGCGCCGTCCGCATCCTCACCGAGAACCGCGACAAGCTGGACGCGATCGTGACGGCCCTGCTGGAGCACGAGACGCTCGACGAGGCCGGTGCGTACGCGGCCGCGGGTCTCCCCACGGCGGCCGAGAACCGCCCTGCGGCGGCCTCCCCGGTTCCGGCGCACTTTTCCGATAATTAGGACAATTCGGACGTTCCTCCGGGCCCGGCGAGGGCAGGTCACCCGAGACAGACTGATCGGGGGACCGTCGTGACACTTAATGACGAGCTTCTCGCCGGACTCGGAGACCAAGGAGTGGAACAGATCGCCGGCATGCTCGGCACGGACACACTGACCGCCCGCAAGGTCATCGAGGCCGTGTCCGGCACCATCGTCGGCGGTATGGCCCGCAACGCCACCCATCCGGACGGTGCCGACGCCCTGCGCGGGGCCCTGGACGACCACATGGACGCGGACCCGTTCAACGGCGACGTGGCCTCGCTGACCCGCGACGGGCACAGCATCCTCGGCCACGTGCTCGGCGGGCAGGGCACGGAGCAGGCGGCGGCGCGGCTCTCGCAGCTCGCCGGGGTCAACTCCGCGACCATCATGAAGCTGCTGCCGCTCATCGCACCCATGATCATGTCGCTGCTGGCCAACCGGGCAGCCAGCCGCGACATGGACGCCGGCGCCGTGGCCGACGACCTGAGCCGCGAGGAGTCGGCCATCCCCGGCGGGCTCGGGGAGCTGCTCGGCAGCCTGCTGGCCGGCATCTTCGGCGGCACGACGGTGCCGCGGCAGGCGGGGCCCTACGACCCGTACCACGATCCCATGCGCAGCGAGCGGGAGGTGGCCCCGGGCAGGTCGAACCCCGACTGGTGACCGGTAGGCTAAGCCAGTGATCGTCTTGGCCTCTGCTTCCCCCGCCCGCCTCGCCCTGCTGCGCAGCGCAGGTCTCGACCCGAAGGTGATCGTCAGCGGGGTCGACGAGGACGCCTACTCCGCCCACTCGCCGGCCGCGCTCAGCAAGGTGCTGGCCACGGCCAAGGCCGAGGCGGTCGCGAGCGGGCTCGAAGAAGGGCTGGTCATCGGCTGCGACTCGATCCTGGAGCTCGACGGGCGCCCGTACGGCAAGCCCGCCACCCGCGAGGAGACGATCGAGCGCTGGCGCCTCATGCGGGGCCGCACCGGCCGCCTCGTCACCGGCCACTGCGTGATCGACGTGGCGGCCGGCCGCCAGGTGTCCGAGGTCGCCACCACGGTCGTGCGCTTCGGCCAGCCCTCCGAGGAGGAGATCGCCGCCTACGCCGGCACCGACGAGCCGCTCGGCCTGGCGGGGGCGTTCAGCATCGAGGGGCGCGGCGGCTGGTTCGTCGAGGGCATCGAGGGCGACCACGGCAACGTGCTGGGCATCTCGCTCCCGCTGGTGCGCGAGCTGTTCGCCGAGCTGGGCTACGCGGTCACGTCGTTCTGGCGCTAGCCTGCCGGGCATGCGATCAGTGCGCGACTTCACGGCCGGTGTCGGCTTCTTCTTCCAAGGGTTCGGATGGGTCGCCAGGAACACCCGGTGGTGGCTGTTCGGGCTGATCCCCGCGTTGGTCGCGTTCGCGCTCTACGCCGGGGTGCTGGTCTTTCTCGGGACGAACGCGTCCGCCGTGGCCGAGTTCCTGACGCCGTTCGCCGACTCGTGGAGCTGGCGGGAGCTGTTCAGGACGCTGGTGGGCATCGCGCTGTTCATCGGCGGGCTGGTGCTGGCGGTGCTGACGTTCGCGGCGCTGACGCTGGCCATCGGGGAGCCGTTCTACGAGAAGTTGTCGGCGGCGGTGGACGTGCTGGAGACCGAGCACGAGCAGCCCTGGTGGCGCACGCTGCCGCGGTCGATCCGTGACAGCCTGGTGACGCTCTTCTTCGTGCTGCTGTTCACGATTCCGCTGTTCTTCCTGGGGTTCGTGCCGGTGGTCGGGCAGACGGTGGTGCCGGTGCTGGGCGCCCTCGTGTCCGGATTTTTCCTGACAGTCGAGCTCACCACGCTCGCCCTCGAACGCCGCGGCCTGGCCCGCAAGCAGCGCTTCGCCCTTCTGCGCGCCAACAAGGCCAGCGCGCTGGGCTTCGGGGTGGTGGTGTTCCTGCTGTTCCTGGTGCCCTTCGTGGCCGTCATCGCGATGCCGGCCGCGGTGGCGGGGGCCGCGCTGCTCGTACGGACCCGGCTGGCCCCGGTCTCCTAGACTTCTCCGGAGCGGTTCCCGGCTCCTGGCCTCTCTGGAGTGGGACGCCCGCCAGCGGGTGGTTCATGGCTGTTCTCGCCGGTCATGGGCCGGCGGCGGGCCTGGTTCGCCTCTCGGACGACCGCCCAGGCGTCCGCGACGGGCCCCAGATGCCCGAGCTTGTCGGGGTTGATCACCGCACGGATCGTCTGGACCTGCCCGTCGAGGATGTCCAGCGCCAGGGTGTTGACGACCCTGCCGTCCCGGTCGCGGAAGATCGCGCCCGGCTGGCCGTTCATCTCGCGTGACTCCACGACGCCGCCGATCCGTACGAACGGCGCGACGATCGAGGCCAGCACCCGGGCCACGTTCTCGGCGCCGAACACGCCATCGCCCCACAGCGGCGCCTTGCCCCCGCTGTCGCCGACCATCCGAACGTCAGCGGCCAGCAGCTCCCGCAGCCCGTCCACGTCCCCTTCCCGGAAGGCGTCGAAGAATCGTTCGGCGAGTGCCTGCCGCTCCCGGCGATCAGCCTCGAACCGGGCGCGGCCCGCGTCCATGTGGCGGCGCGCCCGCACCGCGAGCTGGCGGCACGCCGCCTCCGAACGCCCCACCGCCGACGCCACCTCACCGAAGCCGAACCCGAACACCTCCCGCAGCACGAAGACCGCGCGTTCGAGCGGGCTGAGCCGCTCCAGCAGCAACAGGGCCGCCATCGACACCGAGTCGGCCAGCTCCGCCGACCGCTCCGGATCCTCGTACGGGTCGGTCAGCAGCGGCTCGGGGAACCACTGCCCGGCATACTCCTCCCGCCGGACGCGCGCCGAGCGCAGCACGTCGATCGCGATCCTGGACACCGTGGCCGCCAGGAACCCCTTGGCCGACGCCGGCTGCGCCGGGAAGGCCTCGTAACGCAGCCAGGTCTCCTGCACCGCGTCCTCGGCCTCGCTCACGCTGCCGAGAATCCGGTAGGCGATCGAGAACAGCAACGGCCGCAGCTCCTCGAACTCCTCGGCCCGGGTCACGCCCGCTCCTCCTCGACGTTCTGCGCGACGACGTGGGAAACCCCGCACACCCGCATGACCATCACCTTCCCGACGTACGTGTCTGTCTCCGCAATCCGAGACGAGACAGCCGCGCCTTCTGTGACACGAGGCATCCCGTCCTCGGCCCGGCCACCTCCTCACGCGGAGCGCGGGAGGGCGGCCCGTTGCGCCCATGTCACAGAACGGCAGGGCTATCTCGTCCCGGGGGAGACCGACTCTCACTGACAGGAGCTTGATCGTGAACGAGCACTCCACACACCAGAAGGTGGCGTTGATCACCGGGGCGAACAAGGGGATCGGCCGCGCGGCCGCCGAGCAGTTGGCCGCGCTGGGCATGACGGTTCTGATCGGCGCCAGAGACCCGCAGCGCGGGGAGGAGGCCGCGGCGGCGGTGCGGGCGACGGGCGGCGACGCCCACGCGCTCACCTTGGACGTCACCGACCCGGCCACCATCGCGCAGGCCGCGAGCTGGATCGGGGAACGCTTCGGCCACCTGGACGTGCTGATCAACAACGCCGGCATCACCGGCTCCGGGCAGGTCTCGCCCCAGGACGCCGTCGACCAGATCCCCAGTACCGTCGATCTCGACATGGTCCGGGCGGTGTTCGAGACCAACGTCTTCGGGGTGATCGCGCTGACCAATGCCATGCTCCCGTTGCTGCGGCGCTCACCCGCGCCACGCATCGTCAACGTCAGCAGCGGCGGCGGCTCCCTGGCCATCGCCGCCGACCCCGACGGCCCGCTGACGGACCTGCCGACGTCGGCCGCGTACACGCCCTCCAAGACGGCGCTGAACTCGCTGACCGTGCAGTACGCCAATGAGCTGCGCAAGGACGGCATCCTGGTCAACGCCGCCGCCCCTGGGTACGTCGCCACCGACATCAACAACCACAGCGGGTTCCTCACCCCCGCCCAGGGCGCCACGGTGCTGGTGCGCCTGGCCACGCTGGACGCGGACGGACCGACCGCCGGCTTCTTCAGCGCCGAGGGGCCGGTGCCGTGGTGAACGGGCAGGCGGGCGGGACGACCGCCTGACCGGCTCGACCAGGATCCCATGGCCTGCTGCCGGCTCGCCCGCGCCCGCGAGCCAGGCTCCCCGAAAGCTCCATTGCCCTGCTCTCCCCGCCCAGCACCGACCCGTAGGAGGTGGCGCACACCGAACTCATGACGGCATAGTCAATTCAGCGGAGCCGCACGCGAGAACCGAGCCACACCACTTCGCGGGACATGATCCTCGCCCGGGCCTGCGGCCACGCTTGCCCGGGCCTGGGGCCACACCGGCCGGGCCCGCGGGCGGGAACGGTCGCAGGCCGGCCCTCTCCCCGCCGCGGCCTGGTGTCCTCCAAGCTCCGCGGCACTGCTTCGCTGCCGCGGAAACTCCGCCGTATCCGGGCACCGCCAGCTGTGCCACCATGCGCTGGGGATCGATCGGCGGCGTGATGCGTCCTTGCCGCACGCGCATCCTCATCGGCGGATCACCGTCGCAGCGGCGGCAGGGCGCAGTCAACAGTCCATCCACAACCCGCTCGATCCCTCGTCACCGTTATCCACAGAACACAGCCCAGCGCCGTTCCGGCCTCTCGAAACCCGGCACGCTCTGGGCCATGACGAGCAACCGCCCCACTCCCGCGCCTGACCACCCGCACGCCGCCCCTCCCGCCCGCAGGGCCGCTGCCAACCCGCACGCCGCCCCTGCCGTCGGCGCGCTTCCCGGCAACCCCCACATCACCACCAGCCCGCCCTCACCCCCGTCCCTGGGCACGCCAGAAACAGCCGGCCTGATGTCCACGCAGCTACCAACGCAGCTGTCCGGGCAGCCCGCCACGCCGACGCCCCTCTCCCAGCCCACGCCTTCGCCCTCACCCGCTCCCTTCACCGAAGAGCCTTGCCTCACCCTGACCAGCCCCACCGACGTCCTGGCCGCCGTGCCCTACCTCGTCGGATTCCATCCCACCGCCAGCCTCATCGTCGTGGGCCTGGCCCAGGGGCAGGCGAAGATGGTGGCCAGATGGGGCCTGCCGTTCCCGCCGGGCACCCTCGACGCGATGTCACCCCTGTTCGGCCGCGAGAACATCACGGAGATCGTCATCGTCGGCTACGGCCCGGGAGATCTGGTCACTCCGGCAGTCGACGAGGCCAGGCGGCTGGCGGCCAAGGACGGGGTCCATGTGGGCGAGGCGCTGCGGGCTCACGAGGGCCGCTACTGGTCCTACGTCTGCGACCTGGCGACGTGCTGCCCGGCGGAGGGCACCCCGTACGACCTGTCCACGAGCCAGATCGCCGCCGAGGCCACGGTACGCGGCCTGGTGGCCCTTCCCGACAGAGAGGCCCTGGAGCGCACGCTGGCCCCGGTCACCGGCCCCGTACGGATGGCGATGCGCCGAGCCACGTCAGCGGCGATCGCGGACTTCCAGGCCCGGATCACGACCGCCACAGACCTGAACGCCTTCGCCGAGCAGTACGTGTCCGAAGCCCTGGCCAGGGTCCGCTCGGCGCTGGAGACCCATTCCGACGGTGGCCGCCTCAACGACGCGGAAGCGGCGAGGCTGGGCCTGGACTTGGCGATCATGAGGGTCCGCGACGAGGCGTGGACCCTCATGGACGACTCCCACGCCCTGCTCTGGAAGGACCTGACCCGCAGGCTGGAGCCGCGCTTCACACCACCGGTCGCGTCACTGCTGGCGATGGCGGCCTGGCGTTCGGGAAACAGCGTCCAGGCCACCATCGCCCTCGAACGCGCCCTGACCGCCGACCCCTGCTACTCGATGGCCAACCTCCTCATGCACGCTCTCCACAACCTGCTCTCCCCGGCCATCCTCCGTGGCCGCCTCCCGACCCCGGCCGAGCTGGACGAAACCATGGGCCCGGCCTGCGCCTCCTGGCTGCTCCCCCTGATCAACCTCCTCGCCGAGGAGGAGGACCCGCCCCTGGCGCTCGACTGACGAGGGGAAGGACGCGCGGTCTCCCTGACGGCGAAAGGCTCCGTGCTCGCCTGAAGCAGGGTGCCCGTGCGCGGGCTTGAGGCGTCATGGCCCACACGGTCGTAAGCCATGGTGCCCCGCACGGGCTTGAGCCATGGTGCCCCGCACGGCCTTGAGACATCATGCCCGTGCCCGTGCCCGTGCCTGAGGCGTCGTGCCGTGCTCAGCCTGGAAGGGACTGCACGCCAGGCCAGGGAAGGAGCAGAAGCTCCTGGGTCAGCGGAAGGGATGCGGGGGCGGCGAGGAGGAAGGGGAGGTCAAAGGCTGCCTTCTTCCTTCCTGCGACGCTCGTTGTACGCACGCATCCGCTGCGGGTACCCGGTGAGCTGAACGTCATAGACAGGTAAGGCAAGATCACGGGCGACCTTGTGGATCACAGCCGGCGAGCCGACCCTGCGCCTGGTCCACTCGCCGTCGTCGGCCACCGCCACAGCGGTCGTATCGGTGGCAAAGGTCTCTGGCTCGACGTAGAACTCGACACCGCGCCGCGAACGGGCAAAGGCGATAAGCGCCTCGATGTCGGCGTCTGTCGCCTCTCGGTCGAACTTCGCGATCTTGCGGCCGCGCAGTCGACGAATGCCGTAGCGGTCTCGCCATCTCATGAATCCTTTTTATACCGTCTGGAGCCCTTGCGTCGGGGATGATCTCGGGGACGAATCCGGGATTCTCCCGATGGCACCGGAGGTACCCAGGACGCAGTATGTGAGGTGACCGTTCGATTTCCTAAGGAGAGGCATGGCGATTATGGCTGGGGTACCGAAAACCCCCGGGCCGGGACAGGTGCCGCCAGCTCATCTGCGCGTCACCAACCAGGACCGAGAGAACGTGGTCGAGCACGTCAAAGCCGCATACGCGGAAGGCCGCTTCGACAAGCTCGAATTCGACGACCGGCTGGAGCGCGCCATGACGGCGCGCACGCACGGCGACCTGGTGCCCATCATGACCGAGCTGTACGGCTCGCAAGCCGTGCCCAGGGCCGCCGCCGCGCTGCCGCATGCGGCGTCCCCGACGGGTATGGCGGAGAGCAACGAGCGGCTTGGCGGAGCCCTCGCCCATGCGCTGCCGATCGTCGGCTTCCCGATCCTCGGCCCGCTGCTCCTGCTGCTCACCGGCGGCAAGACCTCGCCCTACATTCGCAAGCACGCGCTCGAGGCACTCAACTTCCAGATCACGGTCGTAGGCGCCTCGGTATTGCTGCCGCTGACCGTCGTCGGTGTCGTGCTGGTGCCGTTCATCTGGGTCGCGGCGCTGATCCTCGCCATCGTCGGCGGCGTCTCGGCGCTGTCGGAGGGCAATTTCCGCTACCCCATGACCATCCGCCTGGTGAAGTGACGGCCGGAGCCAGACCGCAATGCCCCATTCCGCCCTGCGGAGGCCCGCTCTTGAAGATGTCCATGGCCTCCGGCGGGGCGGAGCGCATTTCGCCCGCCTACCGATGACGGCCGGCGTGCCGCGTTGTACGCCTCCGGTGGTGAAGGCGGGAGAGCAGCTGCTGAGTCGGGGTTCGATTGCGGCAGGCGACGTTCACCCGCCAGCCCTCGGCTGTCGGCTCTCGGCACCCGGCCGACGATGAGCAACGAGACTTTGAGGGCCGGGGGCCGGAGAGCCGCGAGCCTGAGGCGAGGGAGCGGGGGAGGGCAAGAGGCGTGAGCCGGTGAAGATGCGCCAAGGGCGGCGGCGAGAGCGAGGCCGAGGGACGAGTCCGGGGGCGAGCGGGGCCGGGAGGCGAGGGCCGAGAGCCGGCGGCCATGGGCCTTGGGCTCGGATGAGGGCCGGGCCCCGGGCTGGGACCTCCGGCCAGGGCTTGGGCACAGCACGGGGAGTTCCGGCACTTCGGCGAACCCGAAGGTGAGCGCCGTCCGGACTAGCGGCCCAGCACCTCGTACTTGACCCGCATCACGCCCGCGCTGATGTTGCCGATCGCGGCGAAGGCGGCCTTGGACAGGTCCAGGCAGCGCCCCCCGATGTACGGGCCGCGGTCGTTGATGCGGACCGTTACGGATTCGCCGTTGTTCGGGTTGGTGACGCGTACCTTGCTGCCCAGCGGGAGGGTCTTGTGGGCGGCGGTCATGGCGGCGGGGTTGAAGCGTTCGCCGCTGGCCGTCATCTGGGGGTCGCCGTAGTAGGAGGCGCCGCAGTTGCCGGAGGACAGGACGCGGTACTTCGGCTTCGTGGTCTCCGCCTTCGCCGTCTCGGTCTTGACCTCCGACTCCGGCGGACTGGCAGGAGCCTCGGCGGGCCGCGAGGTCCTGGCGGATCGCGGGGTCTCGGCGGGCCGTGAGGTTTCGGTGGATCGTGAGGGCTCGGTGGGGCGGGAGGAGGCCTCGGAGGGCTGCGGGGACTGCGCGGCGGCAGGCGCACCGGGCTGCGAGGACTGGACGGCGTTCGGCTGGGCCGCCGCCGCAGCAGGAGGCTTGGAAGCCGGGGATGAGACGGACTTCGGGGAGGGCGGGGTGAGGGCCGTCGCCCGGGTGGGAGAGCCGTCGTTGCCGATGGCGGCCCAGGCTGTGGTGGAGGCGGCCGCGAGGACGGCCGCGCCGATCGCGACGGTGGTCCAACGGCGCTTGCTCGCAGTGGCCTTGTGGCCCTGAGCAGCAGACTGCCTACGGTCCTGGGCGGACGGGTTACGGTCCAGTCCCTGAGCGGGCCGCTTGCGGTCTTGAGCGGATGGGTTGCGATGCGGGTCCTGAGGGGACGGGTTGCGGTCCGGGCCCTGAGCGGACGCGTTGCGGTGCTGAGCGGACGCGTTGCGGTCCTGAGCGGACGCGTTGCGGTGCTGAGCGGACGCGTTGCGGTCCTGA
The DNA here is from genome assembly GCF_040656115.1 of Nonomuraea sp. NPDC050202. NCBI lineage: Bacteria > Bacillati > Actinomycetota > Actinomycetes > Streptosporangiales > Streptosporangiaceae > Nonomuraea > Nonomuraea sp. NPDC050202. The sequence continues at coordinate 113,253 of NZ_JBFALF010000002.1, forward strand.
GCAGGCGGCTCATGGCTCTGGGGGAACGGCTTGCGGTCCTGGCGCGACGGCTTGCGGCTGTGCTGGCCCAAGGTAAACCACGGTCCTAGGTAGGGGATAGGGCAGGGAAAGGCCTGGGCCGTGAGGGGTGGGGGCGTGCGGCGGCCGATCCCGCTGCGGGGTGGGGGATCCCGCGCGATGGGCACGAACATATGCGACAAAGAGCAGGTAAAGGCAACTTAATGGGACATCCAGTGAAATTTCTCACTTATGCCGCAGGGGGTGCCTCGAAGGCCGACCATACGCCGTGCATTTGATCGTTTCGGGAGAACGCGGAAACGATCAGAGCATCAGGGAGCGCACCGTCTCGACGGTGTCGGCGTCCTCGACGCGCTTGTCCGGCCGGTACCGCAGCACCCGGGCGAAGCGCAGCGCCATGCCTCCCGGATAGCGGGGTGAGCGCTGCACCCCGTCGAAGGCGATCTCCACGACCAGCTCCGGCCGCAGCCGTACCGTCCACGCGTCCGTCGGCCCCTCGGCCAGCTCCAGGAAGCGCTCGGTCTGCCAGGCCAGCAGCTCGTCCGTCAGCCCCTTGAACGTCTTGCCGAGCATCACGAACCCGCCCTCGGGGTCGCGAGCCCCCAGGTGCAGGTTGGAGAGCTTGCCCTCGCGCCGGCCGTGGCCCCACTCGGCCGCCAGGACCACCAGGTCGAGCGTGTGACGCGGCTTGACCTTGATCCAGCCCGCCCCGCGCCGGCCCGCCGCGTAGGGGGAGGCGAGCGACTTGACCACGAGGCCCTCGTGACCGGCCTTGACGACGTCGATGAAGAACTTCTCGGCCTCGGCGACCTCCCCCGTCACCAGCCGGGGTGTCAGCAGGCCCTGCGGGACCGTGCGGGCCAGGGCCTCCTGGCGTTCGGCGTAGGGCAGGTCGAGCAGGTCGGCGCCGTCCACGCGCAGCGCGTCGAAGAAGAACACGCTCAGCGGCGTCTGCGAGCGCAGCGCGGCCACGTTCGTCTTGCTGGAGACGCGGCTCGCCGTCACCTGGAACGGATGCGGCCGCCCGTCGGGCCGCAGCGCGATCACCTCGCCGTCGAGCACGAGGTCGCCGCACGGCATCTCCAGCACCGCCTCGACCAGCTCGGGGACCTGTGGCGTGATGTCGTCGAGCGTACGGGTGAACACCCGCACCTCCGGGCCGGAGCGGTGGGCCTGGACGCGTACGCCGTCGAGCTTCCACTCCAGCGCCGCCGGCGCGCCGGCCTTCTCCAGCGCCGCGGCTACGTTCGGCGCGCTGCCCGCCAGCATGGGCGCGACCGCCCGCCCCACCTCCAGCCGGAACGCGTGCAGCGCCGCCACCCCGCCGCTCAGCGCGGCGGCCCCGACGGCCGGGAGCCAGCCGCGCAGCGTCAGCGCGCGGCGGACGTCCGCCGACGGCGCGCCTGACGCCTTGGCGACCGCCTCGATCATGACGCCGTCGAGCGCGCCCTGGCGCAGCTCGCCGTGCAGCAGCCGCCGCATGAACTGCTGCTCCTGGCTGGTCAGCCCGGCGAACAGCTCGGCCACCAGCGCCTTGCGCGCGGCCTGCGAGCCGGGCCCCGACACGGCCTTGATCCGGCTCAGCAGCCGGTCGACGTCGGTGAGCGTGGCGGTGGCGGCCAGCTTGGGCTGCGGGATGTCCTCCAGCGTGCGCCAGCCCACGCCCACCTGCCGCTGGGGCAGCTCGCCCGACAGGTAGGAGATCGCGATCTCCGCCTCGTCCGGCCCGACCCGGCCCAGCAGCTCCGCCAGGTGACCCACCTTGCCGAGCCTCGCGGACGTGCGCGTCACCGCCTCGGACACCCGGACCACGTCGATCAGAAGCACACGCCTATGGTGCCTTACGTCGGCGACATTTCCCCACTTGATAACGGCATATCCACGCAATGTGTCGATAACGGGGGAAGGCGCCGGGCCACCAGGGCACCGACGCCTCACTGCGCCAGGTCGTGCCGACCGCACGCCCGCGCCTCACTGCGCCAGGTCGTGCCGACCGCACGCCCGCGCCTTACCGGCCGGGTCGTGCCGACGGACGCCTGCGCCTCACTCCGCCAGGCTGTGCCGTCGGCACGCCGGCGCCTCGCCGCGCCGGTCATGCCGTCGGCACGCCGGCGCTTCACCACGCCAGGTCGTGACCAAGGCGCGACGGCGCCTCACCGCGCGGGTGTCAGCTCACGCCGAGCAGGTCCACCACGAAGATGAGCGTCTCGTTCGGCTTGATGCGCGGAGGCGCGCCGCGGGTGCCATAGCCGAGGTGCGGCGGGATGACCAGCTTGCGCCGGCCGCCGACCTTCATGCCCGCGACGCCCTGGTCCCAGCCCCCGATGACGCGCCCGGCGCCCAGCGGGAACTCGAACGCGTCGCCGCGGTTCCACGACGCGTCGAACTCCTCGCCGGTCGAGAACGACACGCCCACGTAGTGGACGCGCACGTTCTGGCCGGGCTTGGCCTCGGGGCCGTCGCCGACGGTCAGGTCCTCGATCTCGAGGTCCTTGGGCGGTTCGCCGCCCGGAAAATCGATCTCGGGCTTCTGGAGTGCCACGAAAGTGCTCCTGTTGACGGTTGTTCTCTGAAGAGAATGGACCCGACGACTCTATGCGCTCGGGATATCGTCAACGTTCATGGCCGCCCTTTCTCCCGACGCGTTCCTGCTCACCGGCCGCGTGGCCGTCGTCACCGGGGCGGCCAGGGGCATCGGCCTGGCGATCGCCGAGGCGTTCGCGGCGTTCGGCGCCCACGTCGCGGTCTGCGACCGCGACAAGCCGGAGGGCGAGCTGGCGATGACGCTCGACGTGCGCGACCACGTGGCGGTCGAGGTGTTCGCCCAGGCCGTACGCGAGCGGTGGGGCCGCGTGGACGTGCTGGTCAACAACGCGGGCGGCACCTTCCACGCCGGGTTCGCCGACACCTCCCCGCGCGGCGAGCAGGTCCTCGTCGAGGAGAACTTCACGCAGGTCACCGGCATGATCCGGAGCCTGCTGCCGATGATGTCCCCGGGCGCGTCGATCATCAACGTGACGTCGAGCGAGGCCCACCAGGCCGCGCCCGGTTTCGCCGTGTACGCGGCCATGAAGGCAGCCGTGGCGAGCCTGACGAAGTCGCTGGCGCTGGAGCTCGCCCCCAGCGGCATCAGGGTGAACGCCATCGCCCCCGACGCGATCCGGACCGAGGGCGAGGCGGGCGTGCGCGAGCGCATGCTGGCCCGCCCGCTGCCCTACGAGCCGGTACGCGTGCCGCCGCTCGGCCACCTGGGCGACCCCTGCGACGCCGCCGCGGCGGCCCTGTTCCTGGCCGGCGACCTGGCCAGGTTCGTGACGGGCACGACGCTGCACGTGGACGGCGGGATCAACGCCGCGGGCGGCTGGCGCAGGACGTGAGACCGCGACTCCGGCACCCATGGCCTCAGCGCGGGCCATCGGTGCCGGAGGCGGCGGGCTCACCAGCTCTGGTGCAGCGGCATGCCCTCCGCGTACCCGGACGAGCTCTGGATCCCCACGACCGCCTTGGCGTGGAACTCCTCCAGGTTCGACGCCCCGGCGTAGGTGCACGACGACCGCAGCCCGGCCACGATGGCGTCGATCTGGTCCTCCACGCTGGGCCGCTTCGGATCGAGATACATCCTGGACGTCGAGATGCCCTCCTCGAACAACGCCTTCCTGGCCCGCTCGAACGCGGAGTCCTCGGCGGTCCGCAGCCGCACGGCCCGCGCGGAGGCCATGCCGTAGTTCTCCTTGTACGCGCGCCCGTTCGCATCGATGTGGGTGTCCCCGGGCGACTCGTACGTGCCCGCGAACCACGACCCGATCATCACGTTCGACGCCCCGGCGGCCAGGGCCAGCGCCACGTCGCGCGGATGGCGCACGCCCCCGTCGGCCCACACGTGCCGCCCCAGGCGGCGGGCCTCGGCGGAGCACTCCAGCACGGCGGAGAACTGCGGCCGTCCGACGCCGGTCATCATCCGGGTGGTGCACATGGCGCCGGGGCCGACGCCGACCTTGAGGATGTCGGCACCGGCGTCCACCAGGTCGCGCACGCCGTCGGCGGTCACCACGTTGCCCGCCGCGACCGGCACGCCGGGGTCGAGGGCCGTGACGGCGCGCAGGGCGGAGACCATCTTCTCCTGGTGGCCGTGCGCGGTGTCCACGACCAGGCAGTCGATGCCGACCTCCAGCAGCTCCTTGGCCTTGGCGGCCACGTCGCCGTTCACGCCCACGGCGGCGGCGATGCGCAGCCTGCCCTCGGCGTCCACGGCCGGCTGGTAGAGGGTGGCGCGCAGGGCGCCCGTACGGGTGAGGATGCCGACCAGCCGCCCGTCCTCGTCCACGATGGGCGCCAGGCGGTGGCGGCCCTCGTGCAGCCGGTCGAAGGCGGTGCGCGGGTCGAGCCCGGCGGGCAGCGTGAGCAGCTCGCTCGACATGACGTGGGAGAGCTGCGTGAACAGGTCGACGTCGCGGCAGTCGGCCTCGGTCACGACGCCGACGGGGCGGTTGTTCCAGTCGACCACGATGATCGCGCCGTGTGCCCGCTTGGGCAGCAGTTGCAGGGCCTCGCCGACGGTGTCGTGCGGGGTCAGGGTAAGGGGCGTGTCGTGGACGAGGTCGCGGTTCTTGACCCAGTCGACGACGTTCGCCACGACATCGAGGGGGATGTCCTGCGGGATCACCGTGATGCCGCCGCGCCGCGCGACGGTCTCGGCCATGCGCTTTCCGGCGACGGCCGTCATGTTCGCCACGACGATCGGGATGGTGGTGCCCGTGCCGTCGTTCGTCGACAGATCGACTGCGAGCCGGGAACCGACCGCGGAACGCGACGGGACCATGAACACGTCGCTATAGGTCAGGTCGTAATGGGGCTCGAGGTCGTTGAGAAATCTCACGTTCATCCATCTTATGTGCTGACAGGTCACCAAGGCTTTTCCCCGTTTCGCGGGGCCTTATGATCGGCCGGGACACTTTTGGGGGAGGGAGGGTCTGTGAACGTCACCGAACGGGCCGAACTGGTAGTGGTCGGTTTCGCCGTACGCACCACCAACGCCGACGAAATGGATCCGGCGCGGGCCAAACTGCCCGCGTTGTGGCGGCGGGCCGGTGCGCCCGGGGCCTTCGCGCACGTGCCCGGCCGCGTCGACGAGAACCTGTACGCGGTGCTCACCGACTACGAGAGCGATCATCACGGGGCCTTCACGCAGATCGTCGGCACGGGTGTGCGCACGGTGCCGCGGCTGCCGGAGGGCATGGTGGCCGTGCGCGTGCCGGCCGGTCACGCGCTGAGGCTGGAGGCCCGCGGCCCGATGCCGCAGGCGCTGGTCGAGTCGTGGCAGGCGGTGTGGAAGCACACCGAGTCGGGCGGCACGCCACCGCGTGCCTTCACGACGGATCTGGAGGTGCACCACCCCGACGGGGTGGATCTCTACGTCGCCGTCTGACGGAATCCGAGCGCGACGGCCGCCGCCTCGACGGCCGTCGGCTTGACCTCCTCCAGCGGCAGGTGCGCGAACTCCACCGCGCAGTCCGACATGCCGCCCAGCGCCACCGTCGCGCGGATCTGCTGCTCCAGTGCGAGCTCCCGGCCCAACAACCTGGCGACCAGCTCCCGCCGCCATGCGAACATGCGCGTGCCCAGGTCGAGGAAGCCGAGCGTGGACAGGTCGCGCACCATCATCACGATCACCTCACGGTGCCGCCAGATCAGCTCGAAGTAGTCGCCGAGCAGCTCGCGGGGATCGCTTCCCTGGGCCCGGTCGCGCAGGAACCCCTCGATGTCCTCGACCAGCGGCTGCACGATGCTGCGTACCAGGTCCTCGCGTGAGGAGAAGTGGTAGTAGAGCGCGGGCTTGGTGATGCCCAGCCGGTCGGAGATCTGGCGCAGGCTGGTGTTCTGCACGCCCTGCTGCACGAACAGCTCGCGGGCCACCGCCTGGATGCGGGCCTTGGTGTCACTGGGCATGGATTCAAGGATAGTCCTTACCTTCCGTTAAGTAAGCCCGCGTGCTAGCGTGCTTACTTAACGGTAGGTAAGGAGGGTCATGAGGGTTCTCATCTCGGGGGCGAGCGTGGCGGGGCCGGCGCTCGCGTACTGGCTGACCAGGTACGGCTTCACCGTCACCGTCGTCGAGCGGGCTCCGGCGCTGCGCAAGACGGGCGGCCACGCGATCGACCTGTTCAGGCCCGCGATGGACATCGTCGAGCGGATGGGGGTGCTGGAGCAGGTCCTGGCCAGGAAGACCGGCACGGAGCACCTCACCGTGTACGGCGAGCGCGGCGGACGCCCCGCCGAGCTGGAGATCAAGCGCGTCATGGGCGCCGTCTCCGACCGGCACGTCGAGATCATGCGTGACGACCTGAGCGAGACCTTCTACGAGGCGACCCGTCACGACGCCGAGTACGTCTTCGGCGACTCCATCACCTCGATCTCCGAGGACGGCGAGGTCACGTTCGAGCGCGGCGAGCCCGCCAGGTTCGACCTGGTGATCGGCGCCGACGGCCTGCACTCCAACGTGCGCCGCCTGGTCTTCGGCCCCGAGTCGCGCTTCACGACCTGGATCGGCGCCTACCTGGCGGTCGCCTCGGTGCCCAACCACCTGGGGCTCGACGGCCGCATGGAGGGCGTCACGGGGGTTGGCAGGCTGGCCGCGATGTACGGGGCGGCCCGGCTGCCCGACGCGCGGGCGCTGTTCCTGTTCAGGACGCCCGAGCCGCTCGACTACCACCACAGGGACGTCGCCAGGCAGAAGGAACTGCTGCGCGAGCGCTTCGCCGGCGTGGGCTGGCAGGTGCCCAGGCTGCTGGCGGAGCTGGAGCGCACGCCGGCGTTCTACTTCGACTCGATCACCCAGCTCCGCCTCGACACCTGGTCACGCGGCCGGGTGACGCTCGTCGGCGACGCGGGCTACTGCCCCGGCCCGGCGGTCGGGGGCAGCACGAGCCTGGCGGTCGTGGGGGCGTACGTGCTGGCGGGAGAGCTGGCCGCGCACGGCGGCGACCACACGCGGGCCTACCCGGCCTACGAGGCCGAGATCGGCGAGTACGTGCGCCGCAGCCGCACGTTCGCCATCAACGCGGCCAAGCGGATCGTGCCGGGCAGCCGGTTCGACCTGTGGGCGCTCCTGCAGGGAGTGCGGCTGGTCAACCGCCTGCCCGTCGCCCTGACCAGGGCCGCGGTCAAGCTCGGCAGCAAGGGCGTGCGCCTGCACGACTCGGTCGCGCTCAAGGGCTACGCAGCACCACGGGAAACGACGTCACACCCCTGACGAAGGCGTTGGGCAGGATGCGCGGCCCGCCGGCGTCGGCCCACTCGGCCGACCCCACCCGGTCCAGCCACTCCTCGAAGAAGATCCGCAGCTCCAGCCTGGCCAGCGCCGCGCCCAGGCAGAAGTGCGTGCCCAGGCCGAACGCGATGTGCCCGCCCGGCTTCCTGGTCACGTCGAAGGCGTCCGGGGCGTCGAACACCGCGGGGTCCCTGTTGGCCGACCCGTACATGAGCAGCACCTGCTGCCCCTGGCCGATCTCCTGCCCGTGCAGGGTGGTGTCGCGGGTGGCGGCCCGGCACATGTTCAGGACCGGCGTGGTCCACCGGATGAACTCCTCCACCGCCCCTTCCATCAGGCCCCGGTCGGCGCGCAGCAGGCGCCACTGGTCCGGATGGCGGATCAGCGCGTCGATGGTGGTGGCGATGACCGTCCTGGTGGTCTCGGCGCCGCCGTCGAGCAGCAGCAGCGCGTCGTTGGCCAGGCACTCGTCGTCGTAGCCCGGCGTGGCGCACCACAGGGACAGCAGGTCGTCGCGCGGCTGGGCGCGCCGCTGCGCGGCCAGCTCCAGCACGGCCTGGCCGTACTCGCCGGCGGCCACGGCGGCCTCGTGCGTGACGTAGCGCAGGCCGCCGCCGGCCACGATCGTGGTCTCCGACCAGTGCTTGAGCCGGGGCCAGTCCTCGTCGGGGAAGCCGATCAGCCATCCGATCATGCGGGCGGGCAGCGGCGCGGCCAGCTCGCTCACCGCGTCGACCGTGCCCCGCTCCAGCGCCCGGGTGATGAGCTCGACGACGACCTCGCGGACCCGGGCGGCGTAGCGGGCGTGCACGTGGCGGGGCGTGAAGCGGCGGTAGACGAGGCGGCGGCGCTCGGCGTGCTCGGGGTCGTCCAGACCGATCATGGACGGCTCCGAGGGGAGCTGGGGGCGGTAGCCGACGGTGCTGGTCCACAGGCGGGGATCGCGCTCGATGGCCGAGATGTCGGCGTGGCGGGAGACGCCCCACAAGCCGTTGGGCTCGTCGCGGTAGACGGGCGCGTGCTCGCGGAGCCAGGCGTAGACGGGGGAGGGATCGCCGGCGTACAGGTCGCCGTCGAGTAAGTCGATCATGCGAGTACCCCTTGGCTGCGTAGCTTGTCCGCCTCCTCCTGGGACAGGCCCCAGCCGGACAGGTCGGCCAGGCGGGTGGCGGGGGAGAGGTCCTGCGCCGGCACGCCGAGCAGGCGTGGCGCGGGCGCGGGGTGGGTGACGCCGCCCACCTGGACGAAGGAGCCGCGGGCGGCGTTGTGCGGGTGGGCGGGCGCCTCGGCCATCGACAACACGGGCGAGACGCAGGCGTCGGAGCCGTCGAAGAGCGCCTCCCACTCGGCGCGCGTCCTTTTCCTGAACTCCTCGGCCAGGCGGGCCTTGAGCGCGGGCCACTGGGCCCGGTCGTTCCTGTCGGGCAGGTCGGTCAGGCCCATGAGGGTGACCATGGCCTCCCAGAACTGCGGCTCCAGCGAGCCCACGGCCACGTGCTTCCCGTCGGCCGTCTCGTACGTGTCGTACTGCGGGGCGCCGGTGTCGAGCAGGTTCGTGCCGTGCGGCCCCCAGTGCCCGCTCTGGACCGCCTGGTAGAACATCGAGAACAGGATGGCCGCGCCGTCCACCATGGCGGCGTCGATCACCCGTCCCAGGCCGGTGCGCTCCCGCTCGAACAGGGCCAGCAGCACCCCGTACGCGAGCATGAGCCCGCCGCCGGCGAAGTCGCCCAGGATGTTGATCGGCGGCGTCGGCTTGTCCCCCTCGCGGCCCAGCATCGACAGTACGCCAGACACGGCGATGTAGTCGATGTCGTGCCCGGCGGTCGGGGCCAGCGGCCCGTCCTGCCCCCATCCCGTCATCCGGCCGTAGACGAGCCGCTCATTGATCGCGTGCAGCTCGTCGGGCCCGATGCCGAGCCGCTCGGCGACCCCCGGCCGGAACACCTCGATCACCACGTCGGCGTGCCGGACGAGCTCCTTGAACGCCGCCACCCCCTCGGGCGCCTTCAGATCCAGCCCGATCGTGTGCTTGCCGCGGTCCATGACGTCGGCGCGCGGGCGGTCGGAAACCACCTTGACCCGGTCGATACGCAGGACTTCCGCCCCGTGATCGGCTAGCATCATCCCCGCGAACGGCCCAGGGGCGAGCCCGGCGAGCTCCAGCACTCGCACCCCGGACAGCGGACCTCGGCGAAGCTCAGGCATCGACCCCTCCTTGCTGTGGACCCTGCCCCAGTAGAACAACATTCGGTGAACTGGTGCAAGCGGCCTTTCCGACCTTCCGGCGAAGATCTGGGAGGTATGGGAAACTTGCCCACTGTCGGGTGGTCAACAGGGGTAGGAAATGGTTTCGCATAGCAACCGGCTCATCGCAGGGCGCTACCAGTTACTGCGCGAACTGGGCCGCGGGGGGATGGGCGTGGTCTGGGAAGGCCACGACACTTTGCTGAACCGGCAGGTGGCCATCAAGGAGGTGCTGCTGCCGGACACGATGTCGCCTGGCGATCAGGAGCGCCAGCTGTTGAGGACTGCCCGCGAGGCGCGTACCGCGGCCAAGCTCAACCATCCCTCGGTCGTCGCCGTGTACGACGTGATCGAGGAGGACGGCCGGCCGTGGATCGTGATGGAGCTGGTCAGCCATCCGACGGTCGAGCAGGTGGTGCTCACCACGGGCGCGCTCCCGGTGCGGGAGGCGGCCGACCTGGGCAGGCAGGTGCTGTCCGCGCTGCGGACCGCCCACGCGGCGGGCATCCTGCACCGCGACGTCAAGCCGAGCAACATCCTGCTGTCCGAGGACGGCCGGGCCGTGCTGATGGACTTCGGCATCGCCACCGTCGAGGGTGACGCCTCGCTGACCAGGACCGGCATGGTGACCGGCTCGCCGAGTTTCCTGGCGCCGGAGCGGGTCCGCGCCGAGAACGCGGGGCCCGAATCCGACCTGTGGTCGCTGGGCGCCACCCTGTACGCGTGCATGGTGGGCCGCTCGCCGTTCGAGCGCGGCGATCCCATGGCCACGCTCAACGCGCTGCTCACCGAGGAGCCCGACTACCGCAGGATCCCGCCGATCATGCACCCGGTCCTGAAGGGGCTGCTCCAGAAGGAGCCCCAGGACCGCGTGGACGCCGAGGAGGCCGACCGGCTGCTCGCGGACATCATCGCCGCCAGGCCCCCGGCCCAGGACCTCGACGTCCCGGAGAAGAAGAAGGGGCAGGGCCCGGGCAGGGCGCTGCTCGCGGCCGCCGCGACGGTGGTGCTGGTGCTCACGGGCGGCGCGATCGCCTACTTCAGGACCGCCTCACCGGCCGAGGGGGCGCCGCGCGCCACCACCCAGCCGGCCGCCGCGACCCAGCCGATCTCGCCCAGCGCGGCGCCGACGCCGAGCACGACGTCCTCGGCCACGCCGTCGCCCAGCGCGACCAGGGCCGTGCCCGCGGTGCGGGCGTGGAAGTCGCGGGACGGCTGGTCGATCATGCGGCCCACCGGCTGGCGCGGCGCGCTCGGCGAGGCGTACACCGAGTGGACCCGCCGGGACGGCAACGCCCACCTCGGCGTCGAGGCCGTCTACGCCAACCTCGACCCGAACCAGATCATCCGCGACGGGCAGGAGACACTGCGGCAGAGCGCGCAGAGCGTGGTCAACCGCGGCCGCAGGACGGTCACGCACCAGGGCGCCAAGGCCGTGCAGTGGGAGTTCTCCTGGACGGCGGGCGAGGTGAACGACGCCCGCTGGGTCCGGCCGGGCACCCGCTACCACGAGGTCCGCCGGGCCGTGGCGATCGGCGACACCGCGTACGTGCTGTCGTGGACCGTCACCGAGGAGCAGTGGCAGCGCAACAGGGCACTGATGCGGCAGGTGATCAACAGCTTTACTGTGGGGGGATGAGCCCCTGGAACCTGCTCGCCCTCCCGCCGCTCCCCGAGCCGGCCATGCGCCGCCTGCTCGCCCCGCTCGGCGACCGGGTGACGCTGCGCGTGCCGGCGTCCCGCGACAGGGACGCGCTGCTGGCGGCGCTGCCCGGCGCGGAGATCGTGCTCGGCGACTGGACGGGCACGCTCGTCATGGACGCCCAGGCGGTGGCGGCGGCGCCCGGGCTGGCGTTCGTCCAGCAGCCGTCGGTGGGCGTGGACGGTCACGACCTGGCCGCCCTGGCCGCGGCCGGGGTGCCGCTGGCCAACACGCCCGGCGTCAGCGCCGGCGCCGTCTCGGAGTGGTGCCTGGCCGCCACGCTGGCCCTGTCGCGCAAGCTGGCCGCGGCCGACGCGGCCGTCCGCGCCGGCGAGTGGCCCCAGCAGGGCCTGCTCCCGCACGAGCTGGGCGGCCGCCGCGCCGGCGTGATCGGCTACGGCCCGATCGGCGCCATGTGCGCGCGGCTGTTCCGCGCGCTCGGCTGCGAGGTGACCTACTGGACCCGCACGCCGCGCGAGGACCCCGGCTACCAGGACCTCGACGCGCTCGTGTCCGGCAGCGACGTGGTGATCGTCGTGATCGCGCTGTCGGACGAGACCCGCGGCCTGGTCGACCCGCGCCGCATGAAGCAGGGCGCCCTGCTCGTCAACGCGGCCAGAGGAGGCGTGGTCGACCAGGGGGCGCTCGTCGAGGCGCTGCGCGCCGGCCACCTCGGCGGCGCCGCGCTGGACGTCTTCGACGTCGAGCCGCTCCCGGCCGGCGACCCGCTGCGCGACCTGCCGAACGTGCTGCTCTCCCCGCACGTCGCGGGCGTCACGCCGGAGTCGACCGGGCGCCTGGTCACCGCGGTCCTCGACAACCTCGCCGCCGCCGTCGAGGGCCGCGCGGTGGAGGGGGTGGTGAACGGCATATCGCCCGTGATCTCCAGGAAGTTTACCGAATCGCCTATCGCATAGGGGATTCACCTGGCACGATGAACAGTTTTCGTGTCTTTAACGACCCCGGTCTGTTCGAGGTCGCCCGTGGGAGATACGGTTTCACGGACGATCTCTACCAGCTCAAGGGGGTGCTTTCGTGACGACGACGATGTCGACACACCGGCGGGCAGTAGAGCAGATCAGGCAGTCGTACGCCGAGATTCCCGGCGACGCCGCGCCCCGGCTGGCCAAGGCCACGTCCAACCTGTTCAGGTTCCGCGACGGCGGCAGGACGGCCAAGCTCTCGGCCAGGGATCTCGACGAGGTCATCAGCGTCGATCCCGAGACCATGACCGCCGAGGTCCAGGGCATGACGACGTACGAGCACCTGGTCGACGCCACGCTGCCGTACGGGCTCATGCCGTACGTGGTGCCGCAGCTCAAGACGATCACGCTGGGCGGCGCCGTGACCGGGCTCGGCATCGAGTCCACCAGCTTCAGGGACGGGCTGCCGCACGAGTCGGTCGAGGAGCTGGAGATCCTCACCGGCGACGGGCGCGTCGTGGTGGCCCGCGACGACAACGAGCACCGGGACCTGTTCCGCGCCTTCCCCAACTCCTACGGCACGCTCGGCTACGCGTTGCGCATCAAGATCAAGCTGCGCAAGGTGCAGCCGTACGTGCACCTGACCCACGTCAAGTTCACCGACGCGGGCAAGTGCATGCTGGCCATGCAGGAGATCTGCGACAGCATGGTCTACGACGGCGAGCGCGTCGACTTCGTGGACGGCGTGTTCTTCGAACCCGGGGAGATGTACCTCACGCTGGGCCGCTTCGCCGAGCGCGCGCCCTACATCTCCGACTACACGGGGATGCGGATCTACTACCAGTCGATCAGGCAGCGCAGCCGCGACTGGCTGACGGTCCGCGACTACCTGTGGCGCTGGGACACCGACTGGTTCTGGTGCTCGCGCGCCTTCGGGGTGCAGCAGCCGGTCGTCCGCTCGCTCATGCCGCGCCGCTGGATGCGCTCCGACGTCTACCGGCGCCTGGTGGCGCTCGACCGCAAGCACGGCCTGACGGCCCGCCTCGACAGGTGGCGCGGCCAGCCCGTGAGCGAGTCGGTCATCCAGGACGTCGAGACGCCGGTCGAGCGTGGCGCGGAGTTCCTGGAGTTCTTCCACGACAAGGTGGGCATGACACCGGTGTGGATGTGTCCGCTGCGGGCGAGCTCTCGCTGGCCGATCTACCCGCTCGAGCCGGGCAAGCTCTACGTCAACTTCGGTTTCTGGGGAATGGTGCCACTGCCACGGGGGCAGTTCGACGGTTACTACAACCGGCTCATCGAGGGAGCGGTGCACGACCTCGATGGGCACAAGTCGCTCTACTCGACCTCGTTCTACGCCCGTGATCAGTTCTGGCAGCTGTACAACGGCGATGCCTATTGGCCGGTCAAGCGGGAATACGACCCGAATGGGCGCCTGCTGGACCTGTACGAAAAGTGTGTACGGGGAAGGTGAGCAAGTAGATGGCTCTCGCATCCATCTTTGAGAAGATCGTCGGATCGAACGCGAACATCTCGTTCATGGCGTACGACGGCAGCAAGGCGGGGCCGGACGGCGCCGACCTGGCCATCGAGGTGAAATCCCCGATCGCCGTGGCCTACCTGGCCCAGGCACCGGGGGAGCTGGGGCTGGCCAGGGCCTACATCTCGGGCCACATCGACGTCCACGGCGACATGTACACGCTGCTGGACCGGATGTGGAACATCACCACCAACGACCTGACCACGTCCGAGAAGATCGACGCCGTGCGCGCCCTGGGCGTCAAGCCGCTCCTCATGCGCGTGCCGCCGCCGCCGCAGGAGATACGCCAGAGCGCGCTGGCCAGGCTCGGCTCCCGCCACGCCAAGCAGCGCGACGCCGAGGCCATCCACCACCACTACGACGTCTCCAACCGGTTCTACGAGTGGGTGCTCGGCCCGTCCATGGCCTACACGTGCGCCTGCTTCCCGACGGAGGACTCGACGCTGGAGGAGGCGCAGTACGCCAAGTTCGACCTGGTGGCGCGCAAGCTCGGCCTCAAGCCCGGCATGCGCCTGCTCGACGTCGGCTGCGGCTGGGGCAGCATGGTCATGCACGCCGCCAGGGAGTACGGCGTCAAGGCGCTCGGCGTCACGCTCAGCCGCCAGCAGGCCGAGTACGCCCAGAAGGCGATCGCCGACGCCGGCCTGCAGGACCTGGCCGAGGTCCGCTTCATGGACTACCGCGACGTTCAGGAGTCCGGCTTCGACGCCGTCAGCTCCATCGGCCTGACCGAGCACATCGGCAAGGCGAACGTGCCGTCCTACTTCGAGTTCCTGTACGGCAAGCTCAAGCCGGGCGGCCGCATCCTCAACCACTGCATCACCCGGCCGACCGGCAAGGAGAAGACGTTCAACAAGGGCGGTTTCATCAACCGCTACGTCTTCCCCGACGGCGAGCTGGAGTCGGTGGGCTGGCTGATCAGGCAGATGGAGGACCTCGGCTTCGAGATCCGCCACGAGGAGAACCTGCGCGAGCACTACGCCAAGACGCTGCGCCACTGGTGCGACAACCTGGACGCCAACTGGGAGGACGCGGTCCAGGAGGTCGGCATGGGCACGGCCCGGGTGTGGGCCCTGTACATGGCGGGCTGCATCGTGGGGTTCGAACGCAACAAGGTCCAGCTCCACCAGGTGCTCGGCGTGAAGCTGGACCAGAACGGCCGCTCCGGCGTGCCCCTGCGCCCGGCCCGCGACTGGCCCTGACGCCGCCCGCGCGCGAGGTGGGCCGCCGGCACCCACCCCTCGCGCGCCGTCGCGTGAGGCGAGACGGAGCTTGCGGCTGACGCAAGCTCCGTCTCTACCCCGCCGACCCGGACAAGGACTGCGCCTGCTCGGCCGGCGTGCGGCACTGCCGGTCCTTCGCGTGCCGGCCCCTGCTCGGGCGATGCTCGTCCCCGCCGGAATCCTCCTGGGACTCCTGCGCCTGCTCCTTGGGGTTGTGGGGCTTCGCGTGCCTGCCCACGTGTGCTCTCCTTCCCCTCTCCGACTGCTTAAAGTGACCGTATGGCTACAGTCGGCGTCGGGGCAAGCGCGTAAGCGGTAAAGGTGAAGCACTTTCCAGGGCGGGCGGGCCCCGGCCGACCGGCTCGCGGCCCCGCAATAACCGCTGGTCCGATCGGCCGGGGAGAATCTCAGACGGTGCAGGCCGTGCCGTTCAGGGTGAAGGCGGGCGGCTTGCCGGTGTTGCCGCCGTGCGTGGCCTGGAAGCCGAACGAGGCCGACGCGCCCGGGGCGATGGTGGCGTTGTAGCCGACGTTCCTGGCCGTCACCTGGCCGCTGCTGGGGGAGAGCGAGGCGTTCCAGACGGAGGTGACGCTCTGACCGGCCGGCAGGGTGAAGGCCAGGCTCCAGGAGGAGAGCTGGGTCGTGCTCGTGTTCGCGATCGTGACCGCGGCCGTGAAGCCGGTGTTCCAGGTGTTCATCGTGTACGTGACCTTGCAGTCCCCGGCCGGCGGCGTGACCGTGGGAGTGATGGTGGGCGTGATGGTGGGGGTCGGCTCGGTGCCGCCGTCGGAGAGGCCGAAGAAGTCGATCACCATGGCCGCCATCCCGCCTTGCGGCAGGTTGTGGCCCACGCCCTGCAGGCTGATCGCCTCGACCGGCGCCTTCGTGCCGGTGCCGCCGTAGCGGGTCCTGGTCCAGCCGGAGCGGGGCTGGTCGGTGAGGCTGGGCGTCTGGCTCAGGCCGTGGACGTTGGTCCACTGCTTGATCTGCTCCTGGAAGTTGGGGTAGCGCAGCGTGGAGTCCTCGGTGCCGTGCCAGATCTGCATGCGCGGGCGCGGCCCGCTGTAGCCGGGGTAGGCCGCCCGTACCTGATCGCCCCACTGCTGCGCGGTCTTGACGAGCTGGCCGTTGGCGCAGGTGCTGTTCCAGCTCGAGCCGTCGGTGGTGGCGAAGCAGCCGAACGGCACGCCCATGAAGGACGCCCCCGCCTTGAACACGTCCGGGTACGCGCCGATCAGCACGTTGGTCATCATGCCGCCGGAGGAGGCGCCGGTCACGTACGTGCGCTCGGGGTCGGCGTTGTGGCGCTGCTGCACGTACCTGACCATGGAGACGATGCCCACGGGGTCGCTGCCGCCGTTGTGCGTGAGCGCCTGCGGCGAGGAGACGTCGAAGCAGGACCCGCTCCTGGTCGCCGACGGGTAGACGACGATGAACTTGTGCCGGTCGGCCAGCGAGGCGAACTCGGTGCCCGAGTGGAACGCCGGGCCGGAGCCGGTGCAGTAGTGCACGGCCACGAGCAGGGCGGGCCTGGCGCCGACGCCGTCGGGGACGTACAGGTGCATGCGCAGGTTCGTGGGGTTCGTGCCGAAGCCGGTCACCTCGGTGAGCTGGGCGGACGCGGCCGGGGGTGCGGTGATCAGGATCGCCGCCACGAGGGCCGCGGCGGCGATGATGGCGCTTGCTATGCGAGCTCTCAGCTTCATCGAGTTCCTCTCGCTGGGCAGCCGAAATATTGCGAGTGTCCACAGAAAATTTCGGCGTGACAATATGCCTGGTGCGAGCGGACGCGGCGGCAGGGCGATGAGCTGCGAAGAGATCCGGCGGAAGCGCCGAGATCGATGAAAGTTTCGGCGGTTACCGCGCCAGTTGCGCCAGCGTGCCGGTGAGCGCGTCCCACGACTGCTCGGCGTCCGCCGTGCGCCCGTGCGGCGAGCGGAACCACTCCACGAACTCCGCCACGTCGTTCAGCGCCCACCGCAGCCGGTACAGCCCCAGCAGCTCGTGGTCCACCGCCCGGCCCGTCGCCTTCGTGTAGCGGGCCAGGTCATCCTCGTCCCTGGCCACCAGCCACAGGTCCCGCTCCGGCACGGCCATCCCCACCGTGTCCCAGTCGATCAGCAACCGGCGCTCGCCGGCGCGCAGGAGGTTGCCCGGGTGCGGCTCCCCGTGCGTGAGCACCGGCTCGCCCGGCCTGCCCGCCAGGCGGTCGAACTCCGCCAGCCGGCGCCGCAACATCCCCGCGTGGCGGCCGATCAGGTCCTGGGCGGGCTCGGAGTAGGGACCGCCGAGCCAGGGCAGGGTCGTGTCGCCGAGCGCCTGCTCCAGCCCCGCCCTGCCGGTCAGCGCCACCGGGCGGTCCGGGGTGGACAGCGGCGGCGGGGTGGTGTGCAGCTCGGCCAGCAGGTCGATGACGCGGCCACGCTCGGCGGGCGACAGCTCGTCGCCGAAGTCGCCGCCCGTGCCCTGCTCGTACGGGAACACGCTCATGGCGTACCGGTGGCCGTCGAGACGGCGCAGCGTGCTGCCGTCGGCGGCGCGCAACGGGGCGACGACGAAGCCCAGGCCCGCCTCCTCGCGCAGCGCCGCCGCCGTCTCCATGGCCAGCCGCAGCTCGTCGTACGTCTGCCGCCGCACGTCCGCCACCGTCACGAACCAGCGCCGCCCGCCGCCGGCGGTCGCGATCCAGTGGAAGTCGCCGAAACCGACCGGCGCGTAGTCCAGCGTGGCCGCCTCGATCCCCCACCCGTTCAGCGCGGGGCGCAGCAGCTCTTCGTCGAAGTCATCCGGTCGATCACGCATACGCGGCAAACTACCCGCCCGCGCCGGGGCGCCGCACCTCGACAAGCAGTGCGATGGCGGCGACGACGTCGCTCACGACGTGGCCAGCCGCGCCCGGTAGGCGTGCCACAGCTCCTCGGCGGGCTCGGGCAGCGCGAACCGGTCGCGTACACGGGAGAAGAAGGCGTCCATCGGGAAAAGCGAGAGGCGCGGACGAGTGCGCCCGCGCCTCGACGAAGATCAGGTTACCGGAGCTCGCGCTTGAGGATCTTGCCCGTGGCCGTCATCGGCAGGGAGTCGCGGAACTCGACGATCCTCGGGTACTTGTAGGCCGCCAGGTTCTCCTTGGCCCACGCGACCAGCTCGTCCTCGGTGATCGTGGCGCCGGGCGTGCGGATGACGTACGCCTTGACCTCCTCGCCGTGCGAGTCGTGCGGGACGCCGACGACGGCGGCCAGCGACACGGCCTCGTGCGTCATGAGGACCTCTTCGACCTCGCGCGGGTAGACGTTGAACCCGCCCCGGATGACCATGTCCTTGGCCCGGTCGATGATGGCGTAGTAACCGTCGGCGTCCCGCGTGGCGATGTCGCCCGTGCGGAACCAGCCGTCCTTCATCACCTCGGCCGTGGCCTCCGGCCGGCCGTAGTAGCCCTTCATGACGTTGTGGCCGCGGATGGCGATCTCGCCGGGGCCCTCGCCCTCGATCGTCTTCCAGTCGCCGTCGACCAGCTTCATCTCCACGCCCCAGATGGGGGTGCCGATCGTGCCGGGCTTGGCGGGCTTGCCGAGCTGGTTGAAGCAGGCCACCGGCGAGGTTTCCGAGAGCCCGTAGCCCTCCAGGATGCCGATGCCGAACGTCTCCTCGAAGTCCCTGAGCACCTCGACCGGCGAGGACGCGCCGCCGGCGACGGCCACCTTCAGCGAGCGCGGCACCTCGGCGCCCTCGCTGTGGATCTTCGTGAGCAGGGCCCAGTACATGGTGGGCACGCCCGCGAAGTACGTGACCCCCTCCTTCGCCATGAGCGCGAGCGCCTCGCCCGGCTCGAAGCGCGGCATCAGCACGACCGTGGAGCCGCGCAGGAAGCCGGTGTTCATGACGGTCGTCTGGCCGAAGGAGTGGAACAGCGGCAGCACCGCCAGGTACGTGTCGCCGCCCTCGGTGCGGGGGAACATGCGGTCGCTGATGATGGCGTTCATCAGCATGTTCTGGTGGGTGAGCTCGGCGCCCTTGGGCTGGCCGGTGGTGCCCGAGGTGTAGAGGATCACCGCGGTGTCGTCGGGCGCGGTCTGCACGGTCTCGAACTCGCTCGCCATCCCGCCGAGCGCCGCCCAGAACGACTCGCCGTACTCCGACTCGGTCGCCAGCGGCGTGGCGGGCAGCACGAAGAAGTGCTCGCAGCCCTCGGCGGCCTCGAAGCCGGCCTTGCCGCGCTCGCCCAGCGGCAGCTCCGGCGTGCCCTCGAAGCAGAACAGCGCCTTGGCGTCGCTGTCGTCGAGGTGGTAGGCGATCTCACGCGGCTGGAGGAGGACGTTGAGCGGCACCACCGTCGCGCCGGCCTTCAGGATGCCGTAGTAGACGAACGGGAAATACGGCAGGTTCGGGCAGGCCAGCGCGACCTTGTCGCCCTTGCCGATGCCGCGTGTCACCAACAGGTTCGCAACCTGGTTCGCTACGGTGTCGATCATGGAGAACGGCAGCCGCATGTCGCCGAAGACGATCGCGGTGCCATCCGGGGTGTTCCTGGCGCTGTCCTCCAGGACGATCGACAGGTTGAGCATGACGCCTTCCTCCCTCTAGAACGGCTTCGGCGCCATCTTCGCAGGACCTGCATACCGACTGGTAGGTAACTCAGGTCACAAGTGCATATGGACGCGCCGGGCCCGCGTGAAGTAAGCAAGTAGGAAGTTATTTACCCCTTGGAGGGGTGTCATGGAGTTCGACTATGTGATCGTCGGGGCGGGCTCGGCCGGCTGCGTGCTGGCCAGCAGGTTGTCGGAGGACCCCGGCATATCGGTGGCGCTGGTCGAGGCGGGCGGGAAGGACGACAAGCTCGAGATCCGCATGCCGGCCGGCTTCGCCAAGCTGTTCAAGACCGAGTACGACTGGGCCTACCAGACGGCCAAACAGAGCGAGATGTCCGGCCGCGAGCTCTACTGGCCCCGTGGCCGGGTGCTGGGCGGCTCGTCCTCGCTCAACGCCCAGATGTGGGTACGCGGCTGCCAGCAGGACTACGACCAGTGGGGCGTGCCCGGCTGGGCCTACGACGACGTGCTGCCCTACTTCACCAAGGCCGAGCGCCGCATCGGCAGCAACCAGGGCGGCGTCTACGGCACCGGCGGCCCCCTCTACATCTCCGAGCTGCGCAGCCCCAACGTCACCACCGGCGTCTTCCTGAAGGCGTGCGAGGAACTGGGCTACACCCGCCTGACCGAGCTGAACGGCCGCAGCAACGAGGGCTACTGCCCCACTCCCGTCACCCAGAACCGGGGCAGGAGGTGGAGCTCCGCCGACGCGTACCTGCGCCCGGCCCTGTCCCGGCCCAACCTGCACGTGATCACGAACACCACCGTGGACAGGGTGACGTTCGACGGCCGGCGCGCGACGGGCATCGAGCACAGCGGCGGCGCCCCGATCAAGGCCAGGCTGGAGGTCATCCTGGCGGCGGGCACGATCGGCTCGCCGTACCTGCTGCTGCGCTCCGGCGTGGGCGCGCCCGACGAGCTGCGCGACGCCGGGGTGCCGATCGTGCACGAGCTGCCCGAGGTCGGCAAGAACCTGCAGGACCACCTGTCGAGCGGCGTGTTCGTCGAGTGCAAGCAGCCGGTGACGCTGACCAAGGCCGAGTCGCTGGTGAACCTGCTGCGCTACATCGTGCTGCGCTCCGGCATGCTCACCACGAACGTCGGGGAGGCCGTGGCGTTCATCAAGACCTCGCCGGAGGAGCCCGCGCCCGACATCGAGCTGATCTTCGCGCCGGTGCCGTTCGTGGACCACGGGCTGACGCCGCCGACCGGCCACGGGCTCACCGTCGGGGTCGTGCTGCTGCAGCCGGAGAGCCGCGGCAGGATCGGGCTGAGCGGCAGGGACGTGGTGATCGACCCCGGCTACCTGACGGCGGAGGCGGACGTCAAGCGCATGGTCGAGGGGCTGAAGGCGGCCAAGCACGTGTTCGCCACGACCGCGATGAAGCCGTACGCGGGCGGGCCGATGGCGCCGTACTGGGGGCCGGAGAGCGACGAGGAGCTGGCCCAGTGGGTACGCGAGCGCGGCGAGACGCTCTACCACCCCGTCGGAAGCTGCCGCATGGGCACCGACGAGGGCTCGGTCGTGGACCCGGAGCTGCGCGTGCGCGGCGTCGAAGGCCTCAGGGTGGCCGACGTGTCGATCATGCCGACGCTGAACCGCGGCCACACCCACGCCCCCGCCATCATGATCGGCGAGAAGGGGGCCGACCTGGTCAGGGCGAGCAAGGCTTGACGTAAGTGGTCACTTGCGTAGTCTCGACGGTATGACTCTGCCGGCGGACCTCGACCTGTCGCAGATCCCGTTCTGGGGGCGGCCGCAGGCCGAGCGCATGGAGGCCTTCCGCAAGCTGCGCGAGCTGGAGCACCCGGTGTTCGTGCCGGAGCAGGCGGTGCCGTTCATCGGTGGCGGCCCTGGCTACCACGCCCTGGTGCGCCACGCCGACGTGACCGAGGCCAGCAGGAACGCGGCCGTGTTCAGCAGCGAGCCGTGCTCCAACAGCATCCCCGACATGCCGCGGTGGCTGAGCGTGTACTTCGGCTCGATGATCAACATGGACGATCCGCGGCACGCGCGGCTGCGGCGCATCGTGTCGCGGGCGTTCACGCCGCGCATCCTGTCGAAGATGGAGGAGGACCTGGCGCGGGCCGCCGCCGAGATCGTGGACCGGGCGATCGAGGAGGGGCCCGGCGACTTCGTCACCCAGGTGGCCGCCAAGCTCCCCGTCCGGGTCATCTGCGACATGATGGGCATCCCCGCGAAATTTCATGACATGGTGCTGCGGCGGACGAACGTCATCCTCGGCAACGCCGACCCCGAGTACACCGGCCTCTCGCCCGATTTCAGCCGCGTCAACGTCGCCCGCGGCCTGGTCAGGCTGCTGCACGCCGGCTACTCGCTCAACCGGCTGGCCGCCCGCCTCGGCGACGAGCGGCGCAGGCGGCCCACGGGCGACCTGGTCAGCCTGCTGGTCAACGGGGAGGAGCGGCTCACCTCCCAGCAGCTCGGCTCGTTCTTCATCCTGCTGGTGGTGGCGGGCAGCGAGACCACGCGCAACGCGATCGCGTACGGGCTCAAGCTCTTCACCGACCACCCCGAGCAGCGCGAGCTGCTGCTGGCGGACTACGACGGGCGCGTCGCCGGAGCCTGCGACGAGATCGTCCGCTACGCCACGCCGGTGATCCAGTTCCGCCGCACGCTGACGCGGGACCACGAGCTGAACGGCACGGCGTACCGGAAGGGCGACAAGGTGCTGCTCTTCTACAACTCGGCCAACCGCGACGAGTCGGTCTTCCGTGACCCCGACACCTTCGACATCACCCGCGACCCCAACCCGCACGTCGGCTTCGGCGGCCCCGGGCCGCACTACTGCCTGGGCGCGCACCTGGCCCGCAGGGAGATGACCGTGATGTTCCGCGAGCTGTTCACCCGGCTGCCGGAGGTCAGGGCGGTGGGGGAGCCCGACTTCCTGCTGTCCAACTTCATCAACGGCGTCAAGCATCTGAGGTGGGCGTTCTGAGATGTCCGGTGACGGAAGATCCGGCGTGCTAGGTTTCGCAG
This sequence comes from Nonomuraea sp. NPDC050202, assembly GCF_040656115.1. Classification (NCBI taxonomy): domain Bacteria; kingdom Bacillati; phylum Actinomycetota; class Actinomycetes; order Streptosporangiales; family Streptosporangiaceae; genus Nonomuraea; species Nonomuraea sp. NPDC050202. Next base: position 135,760 of record NZ_JBFALF010000002.1, read on the forward strand.
TCATGGAGATCAGGACTATCCACGCCAATGGGGTGGAGTTCGCGTATCTATCGTTGGGGGAGGGGCCGCTGGCGCTGTGCCTGCACGGCTTCCCCGACACCGCGCACACCTGGCGGCACCTGATGCCCGCGCTGGCCGAGCGCGGCTACCGCGCGGTCGCGCCCTTCCTGCGCGGCTACGCGCCCACCGAGGTCCCCGCCGACGGCGCCTACGAGGAAGCCGCGCTGGTCGCCGACGTGCGCGCGCTGCACGAGGAGCTCGGCGGCGGGGACGACGCCGTCGTCATCGGGCACGACTGGGGCGCCTTCCCCGCCTACGTCACCGCCGGGCGCTTCCGGCGGGCCGTCACGCTCGCCGTGCCGCCGCCCGGCTCGCTGGCGGGCTCCTTCTTCGACTACGAGCAGCTCAAGCGCTCGTTCTACATCTTCCTGTTCCAGACCCCGCTGGCCGAGACGGCCGCCGCCACGCCCGGCTTCCTCGACAACCTCTGGCGCGACTGGTCGCCCGGGTACGACGCGAGCGAGGACCTGGAGTTCGTCCGGCGCAGCCTCGGCGACCCCGCGAACCTGAGCGCGGCCATCGGCTACTACCGCGCCATGCTCGGCACCACGCCGCCCTCCGGCCGCTACCCGGCCGTCGAGGGCGGGGTCACGGGCCCCGTGCTCTACCTGCACGGGGCGCAGGACGGGTGCTTGAGCGCCGACCTGGCCAAGGGCGCGCTGGAGCACCTGCCCGAGGGGTCGCGGGCCGAGCAGGTGGCGGGCGCCGGGCACTTCCTCCACCTGGAACGGCCCGCCGAGGTCAACCGGCTCATCCTGGATTGGCTCGGCCCGGCCTCCTGATCAGCCGGGGCCTCCTGATCAGCGGGGCCTCAGCACGGCGATCAGCGGGTGCTGCCCCGACAGGCTCACCTCGACCGCCTCCTCCACCGTGAACCCGGGCGGGATCCCGTCGTGCACCAGCGCCACGGCCAGCCCGTCCGGAGCCAGGACCCGCCGCACCTCCCGCCACAGCGGGGCCAGGCCGCGGGAGAGCCGGCCCGCGGGCGGCACCTGGCGTCCCCACGGCGGGTTCACCAACACCCGGTCCGCGCAGCCGTCACCCACCGGGATCCGCCCGCCGTCGGCCACCGCCCACGCGACCGGCATCCCAGCGGCCCCTGCGCCCGCGCCACCCGCGGCCTCCGCCCTGGGCGCGCCGGGCAGACCGGTCGCGCTGGGTGCGGTGGGCAGGCTGGGTGGAACGGGTGTGCCGGGCAGATCGAGCGAGGTGGGCAGATCGGGCGAGGTGGGCAGGCCGGGTGCGGTGAGGGCGGCGGCGCGGGTGTTGGCGGTGGCGGCTGTCACGGCGGCGGGGTCGTGGTCGATGCCCAGGAACCGCACCCCCGCAGGGCCCGCGCCCTCGCCCGCCAGCGCGCGGGCCTCGATCAAGGTGGTGCCCGCGCCGCAGCAGGGGTCGAGCACCGTGCCGGCCCCGTCGAGCCGGGCGAGCTGCGCCATGGCGGCGGCCACGGGCGGATGCAGCGTGCCCCGGATCGAGGCCGTCTTGTACGCCCGCCGGTGCAACGGCCGCGCCGCCACCCGTACCGCGATGACCGCCTGATCGTCCTCGATCGTGACCCGCCACGACCTCGCGCCCGCCGGTGGCCGCCGGCCGTCCCGCCTGGAGTGGTACGGCACCCGCAGCGGCCGCGCCAGCTCGGCCCCCACCGCGTCCTCGATCTCGAACCTGGTGTAGTTGCGCCGCCCCACGAACGACGCCGACACCTCCACCCCGCTCCCGGGGGCGCCCATCAGCCGGGGGTCCACCTCGCGCGCCGCCCGCGCCAGCCGGAGCAGCGCGGAGCGGCCTGAGCCGATCCCGTCCACGACGGCCGCGGCCAGCAGCACGTCGTCGGCCGTACGCAACCCGAGCAGGTCGGCCTCAGGCCGGGCCTCGAACCACACCTCGCGATGGCGCACCCCGCGCACCACGCCCGTGCGTGAACGCCGGATCTCCATGGCCACCAGGGGCTCGATGCCACGCACGGCCCTGGCCACGGCAAAGGTATGCAACTGTCTTTCTCCCACGTCGCGACCCGGGACGGCGGTCGCTCAGCCGTCCCGCATCGCCGGCGGTGGGTCGTCCGCGACCCGCCGGCGGATCGCTAACGTCGGAAGAAGAACATGGGGCCGAGCCTAGGACCTCCGGCGCACGCCGAGCCACAGATTTTTCCGCGCCACGTACGTACGGTGTACGTCCAACCCATTGACGTAAGTGGCCGCTTTTCGAATGATGGCCTCATGAGCGTCCTGGACTTCGATCTGTCGGACCGCGACTTCTGGGCCAAGCCCATGAGCGAGCGCGAGGAGGCGTTCGAGCGGCTGCGCTCGCTCGACGCCCCGGCCTTCTTCGAGGAATCGGAGATGACCTACATGCCCAAGGGGCCGGGCTACTACGCGCTGGTCAAGCACGCCGACATCCTCGAGGCCAGCCGCAACCCCGAGGTGTTCTGCTCGGGCGACGGCGGTGCGACGAACATCCCCGACATGCCCGCGGAGTTCGCCGAGTACTTCGGCTCCATGATCAACATGGACGACCCGCGCCACGCCCGGCTGCGCAGGATCGTCTCCCGCGCCTTCACCCCCAAGATGATCAAACAGTTCGAGTCGGACGTGGAGGCGGCGGCCGTCGGCATCGTCGACGACCTCCTCGCCAAGGGCCCCGGCTGCGACTTCGTGACCGAGGTGGCCGCGCGGCTGCCCCTGAAGATCATCTGCGACATGATGGGCATCCCGGAGCGCGACTACCAGTTCGTCTTCGACCGCTCCAACATCATCCTGGGCGGCTTCGACCCCGAGTACACCGGCGACGACCTCACCCAGCTCGCCGAGCGCCTGCTCAACGCGGGCATGGAGCTGCAGCAGCTCGTCCAGGACCTGGCCGCCCACCGCGCCGACAACCCGACGGGCGACCTCACCTCCTCGCTGGTCAACGCCAACCTCGACGGCGAGCGGCTGACCATGCAGGAGCTCGGCTCGTTCTTCATCCTGCTGGTCGTGGCGGGCAACGAGACCACGCGCAACGCCATCTCGTACGGCATGCGCCTGCTCACCAAGAACCCGGACCAGCGCGCGCTGTGGCTGGAGGACGTCGACGGCCGCGCGCCCGGGGCCGTCGAGGAGATCGTCCGGCTGGCCTCCCCGGTGAACTTCATGCGCCGCAAGGCCACCAGGGACTTCGAGATGAACGGGCACCTCTACCGCAAGGGGCAGAAGGTCGTGCTGTTCTACTGGGCCGCCAACAGGGACGCGGCCGTGTTCGACGACCCGCTGCGCTTCGACATCACCCGCCACCCCAACCCGCACGTCGGCTACGGCGGCCCCGGCCCGCACTTCTGCCTGGGGGCCCATCTGGCCCGGCGGGAGATCACGGTGATGTTCCGCGAGCTGCTGCGGCGGGTCCCGCGGATCGAGGTCGGCAAGCCCGATCGGCTGCACTCCAGCTTCATCAACGGGATCAAGCACATGGAGTGCGCCTTCTAGACCTCCTCCTGCTACTGGGTGGTCAGGCGGATCTGGTTCATCACCGTGCGGACGTCGGGCAGGAGCTGCTTGCTCTCCGACGGGATCGAGATGTAGACGATGGCCGGGACCTCGGCGCCGGTGTTGACGGCCATGGTCACGATCGTGGCCTTCTCGGTGTCCGACGTCAGCGAGTACGCGATCAGCCGTCCCGTCTGGTCGCCCACCTTGATCGGCTGCTGGGCGATCTTGCGGACCTTGTTGCCGTCGGGGAAGAAGCTGCGCCGGGCGCTCAGCACGACCTGCTTGATCACCGGCTCCAGGTTGTCCGCCTCGTAGTAGGAGGACAACCGGGGCGACAGCGGCCCCGACATGACGGTCGCGTACCGCTCGGGCGCCACCTGCACGTACTGGCGGGTGTTGAAGCCGTACGTGCCCTTCACCGTGGCACGCTGGTCGAGCTGCCAGGTGCCGCCGAGGCGCGGGACCGAGATCCGGGCTTCGGCGTCGGGCACCCGGCCGATGACCGGCGAGGCCTTGCCGGTGTACTTCGGCAGCGGTCCGATCGAGGTCGAGGCCTTGGTGGCGGTCGCCTTGGGCGGGGACGAGGCGGACTGCTCGGCGGCGAGGCTCGCGCTGGACGGCGCGTCGTCGCCCGCCAGCGGGCCCCACAGGAACGCCCACAGCAGCGCGGCCACCAGCGCGACCGCCACGGAGCCGCCGAGCGCGTAGATCCAGATGGGCTTGCCCGGCTCCTCGTCCTCCAGGCCGTCCTGGTCGCCCATGGACTGGTAGTTGTCGCCGAAGACGGTGTTCCAGAGCTCCTGCTGGCGCTCGGGCGGCGGGGTGCGGGAGCCGCTGATCTGGCCGGCCGTGACGAACCTGTTCTCCGGGTCGGACGGGTCGCGGCTCAGGTTGGAGCCCGGGCGGCCGGGGTGGTCTTCGGCGGAGGGCGGGCCCTGAGGCGTGCCGGGGGGCGTGCCAGCAGGTCCGCCGGGGGGCGTGCCGAGGGGGGTGTCGGTGTGAGGCTGAGCTGAGTCCATGGGGGTGGAGGGCACCGCGCGATCGTTCAGGAGGTTCTGGGTGTGCTGGGCGTAGGTGACCGTACGCTCGTCCGCCGGGTGGGCGGCGGGCGGCGGGGGGCCGGCGTTGTTGTAGACCGCGGTGCGCTCGGCTCCCGGCTCGGCGGGTGCCGGACGGTCGGCCGGAGGCCACGGGGCGGGACTGGACAGGTTGGACCAGGCGTCGGCGGACGGCGTGGGCGGCTGCGCCCACGCGGGAACCGGGTCGGCGGGCCGGCCGGGCGGTGGCGAGCCGGGCCCTGGCGCGCCCGGTGCCTGCGCGGAGGGGGGCGGGGCGCCTTTCGACGACACCTCGGGCCAGGCGGCGGGGCCCGCTGTGCTCTGCGGCGGCGGCCCGTCCTGCCAGGCGGCGCGCACGTCGGGCGAGGAGGCGTTCTCCGGCCAGGAGGTCCGCACGTTCGGCGACGACGCGTTGTCCGGCCACGGGTTCCGCACGTCGGGCGAGGAGGCGTTCTCGGACCACGACATGCGTACGTCGGGGGAGGAGGCGCTCTCGGGCCATGACGTACGTACGTCGGGCGAGGAGGTGTTCTCCGGCCACGACATGCGCACGTCGGGGGAGGAGGCGTTGTCGGGCCAGGACGTGGGCGCGGCGGCGTCGGGCCGGCCAGGCTCCTGCCGGGGCGGCTCGGGCCAGGAGGCGCCCTGCGACGGCCCGGGGGGAGCCTGGTGGGAAGGGCCGGGACCGGGGCGGGAGGCGCCCGGCGGTTCTGGCCAGGACGGGTCCTTGCGCGGCGGCTCCGGCCAGGACGGCTCGGGGTGGGCCGGCCGCGGGGTCTCCGGCCAGGAGGTGGGGACCTCGGCGGCGGGCGCGCTGGGCCAGGAGGTGGGAACCTCGGAGGGGGACTCGCTCCAGCCGGGCTCACGGCGTGGCGGCTCCGGCCAGGAGGATGGCAGATGAGGTCCGGAATTCTCCGTTGCCATGGCTGCCGGCCCTCCCGAGGTTGTGTCCGGATGTCCCGTTATATCCGGATTTGACGTCTCACGCATGATCTCATGGGATTTTCCAGGAGATGCAGGTGGTTCCGCAGCGAAACGAGGGAAGCCATGCGGATCGGTGGGCGGATCCTGCAGCGGCAGGTCACCCTCCGGTCGAACAGGCTCAGCTGGGTATACCACGGCGACAAGGCTATTCTTCTGGGACGAATGAGGTCACAACGGATACATCACCATCAGGTCTCGCCGGACCTGAAGGGTCCATTCTGCCTTCGGAGCTCGATCCATAGCCTGCATTCAGCCGAAGAGGTGCGCTAGGCTTGACACATGCGTTCCGCGACCCTGCTTCTTAGCGGGCCGCGACGGCCCTAGAAGATCTCTGCCGTCGCGGCTCCACCCCTCGTTGTGTGCACGAGGGGTTTTCTTATGGGTCCGCATCAAGCCAGAAGGACAGTAGCCGTGAGTGAGTACGATCCGCAGGCGCTGCAGGCCAAGTGGCAGCAGCGATGGGAGGAGCAAGAGACCTTCCGGGCCGGCGAGGACCCGGCAGACCAGCGCGAGCGCCGCTACATGCTCGACATGTTCCCCTACCCTTCCGGCGACCTGCACATGGGCCACGGTGAGGTGTTCGCCCTGGGCGACGTCATCGCGCGCTACTGGATGCAGAAGGGTTACAACGTCCTGCACCCGATCGGCTGGGACTCCTTCGGCCTGCCCGCGGAGAACGCCGCGATCAAGCGCAACGCCCACCCCGCCGAGTGGACCTACGCCAACATCGAGACGCAGGCCACCTCGTTCCGGCGCTACGGGATCTCCTTCGACTGGTCGCGCCGCCTGCACACCAGCGACCCCGACTACTTCCGCTGGAACCAGTGGCTGTTCAACCGCTTCTTCGAGCGGGGCCTGGCCTACCGCAAGGGCGGCCTGGTCAACTGGTGCCCCAACGACCAGACCGTGCTGGCCAACGAACAGGTCGTGGCCGGCAAGTGCGAGCGCTGCGGCGCCGACGTCATCCGCCGCGAGCTGACGCAGTGGTACTTCAAGATCACTGACTACGCGCAGCGCCTGCTGGACGACATGGAGCAGCTGATCGGCTGGCCCGAGCGGCTGCTGACCATGCAGCGCAACTGGATCGGCCGCTCCGAGGGCGCCGACGTGCTGTTCGAGATCGAGGGCCGCGAGGAGCCGGTCCACGTCTACACCACGCGCCCCGACACGCTGTACGGCGCCACGTTCTTCGTCGTCGCCGCCGACGCCGCGCTGGCCGAGGAGATCGTCACCGACGAGCAGCGCCCGGCGTTCGAGGCCTACCGCGCCGAGGTCGCCAAGCTGAGCGACATCGAGCGGCTGGCCACCGACAAGGAGAAGACCGGCGTCTTCCTGGGCCGCCACGCGATCAACCCGGTCAACGGCGAGCGCATCCCGGTCTGGGCGGCCGACTACGTGCTGTCCGACTACGGCCACGGCGCCATCATGGCCGTGCCCGCGCACGACCAGCGCGACCTGGACTTCGCGCGCAGGTTCGACCTGCCGGTGAAGGTCGTCGTGCACACCGGCCTGGCCGACCCGGGCGAGACCGGCGAGGCCACGCCCGGCGAGGGCACGCTGGTCAACTCCGGCCCGCTGGACGGCCTGACCAAGGCCGAGGCCATCGCCAAGATCATCGAGATCCTGGAGAAGCAGGGCAGGGGCACCGGCGCGGTCAACTTCCGGCTGCGCGACTGGCTGCTGTCCCGCCAGCGTTACTGGGGCACGCCGATCCCGATCATCCACTGCCCCGACTGCGGCGAGGTGCCCGTCCCCGACGAGCAGCTGCCGGTCACGCTGCCCGACCTGCGCGGCGAGGCGCTGGCGCCCAAGGGCGTGTCGCCGCTGGCCAGCGCCACCGACTGGGTCAACGTCGAGTGCCCGAAGTGCGCCGGCCCCGCCAAGCGCGACACCGACACGATGGACACCTTCGTCGACTCCTCGTGGTACTTCCTGCGCTACTGCTCGCCGGGCTACACCGACGGCCCGTTCGACCCCGAGCAGGTGCGCAAGTGGGGCCCGATCGACCAGTACGTCGGCGGCATCGAGCACGCGGTGCTGCACCTGCTGTACTCGCGCTTCTTCACCAAGGTCCTGCACGACATGGGCATGGTGGACTTCACCGAGCCGTTCCTGCGCATGCTGAACCAGGGCCAGGTGATCAACGGCGGCAAGGCCATGTCGAAGTCCCTGGGCAACGGCGTGGACCTGGGCCGGCAGATCGACGACTTCGGCGTCGACGCCGTCCGCCTGACCATGGTGTTCGCCGGGCCGCCCGAGGACGACATCGACTGGGCCGACGTCTCGCCGGCCGCCTCGCAGAAGTTCCTGGCCCGCGCGCTGCGCGTGATGTCGGAGGTGGCCAGCGAGCCGGGCGCCGCGTTCGACGGCGGTGACGTCGAGCTGCGCAAGGTGACGCACCACACGATCGACGAGGTCACCAAGCTGGTCGAGGGCCAGCGCTTCAACGTGGCGGTGGCGCGCATGATGGAGCTGACCTCCGCCGCGCGCAAGGCCATCGACTCGGGACCGGGCGCCGCCGACCCGGCGGTGCGCGAGGCAGCCGAGACGCTGGCGATCCTGCTGTCGCTGGTGGCGCCGTACACCGCCGAGGAGGGCTGGGAGCGGCTGGGCCGCACCGGGTCCGTCGCGTTCGCCGGATGGCCGGCGGCCGACCCCGCGCTGCTGGTGCAGGAGTCGGTCACGTGCGTGGTGCAGGTGGCGGGCAAGGTGCGCGACCGCCTGGAGGTCTCGCCCGACATCAGCGAGGACGAGCTGCGCGCGCTGGCGCTGGCCTCGGAGAAGATCGCCCCCTACGTGCAGGGCATGCCCCGCAAGGTGATCGTCAGGGCGCCGAAGCTGGTCAACATCGTCCCCTGATCACAGGGAGCGCAGGGCCGGCAGCAGCTCCTTCTCCGCCCAGTCGAAGAACGGCTGCTGCTGGTCGTGCCCGATCTGGACGAGCGCCACGTGCGTGTACCCGGCGTCGGCGAACTTCTTGACGCCCTGCACGACGGCGTCCACGTCGCTGCCGCACGGCACGCTCTGCGCCACGTCCTCGGGGCGGACCGTGCCGGCCGCGGCGGCGAAGTTCACCGGCCCCGGCAGCTCGGCCATGACCTTCCAGCCGCCGACGCTCGACCAGCGCCACAGCTTGTGCGCGCGCTGCTTGGCGGCCTCGGCGTCGGTGTCGTAGGCGAGGGCGAGCTGGCCGTACACCGGCCTGCCGGCGCCGCCCGCGGCGTTGAACTGCTGCACCACCTCGGGCATCGGGTCGTTGATGACCAGCACGTCGCCGTACTCCGCGGCCAGCTCGGCCGACTGGCCGCCGGAGGCGGCGATGCCGATGGGGACGGGCTGCTCGGGCAGGTCGTACAGCTTGGCCGAGTCCACGTCGAAGAACTCGCCCTGGTGGGTGACGTACTCGCCGCTGAAGAGCTTCCTGATGATCTGGACGGCCTCGGCGAACATCCGGTGCCTGGTGTCCACGGGCGGCCAGCCCTCGCCGATGACGTGCTCGTTGAGGTTCTCGCCCGCGCCCAGGCCCAGGGTGAACCTGCCCTGGCTCAGCACGCCCATCGTGGCCGCCTTCTGCGCCACCACCGCCGGGTGGTAGCGCATGATGGGGCAGGTCACGTACGTCATCAGCGGCAGCCGCTCGGTGACCTGCGCCGCGGCGCCGAGCACCGACCAGCAGTAGGGCGAGTGCCCCATCTCCTCCACCCACGGGAAGTAGTGGTCGGAGATGACGGCGTAGTCGAAGCCGATCCGTTCGGCGGCGGCGGCGTAGTCGACCAGCTCGCGGGCCGGAGTCTGTTCGGACATCAAGGTGTAGCCGATTTGTACCATGCGCCCCGGCTACCCGACTTTGCTCACATTAGCGGTCAGAGTCCGGAGATCAATGTTGGCGGCGATCGCGCAGCTCCTCGACCACCAGTCCGAGCCCGATGCCCAGCAGCCAGACGTCCTTCACGACGCCGATGCCCTGCTGGGACGGCCGCACGCTGCCCTCGTGGTGCATGCCCGGCGTCCGCAGGTACAGGCCGATCAGCCCCGCCGCGAAGCCGGTCAGCGCCGCCCCGGCCAGCAACGACGGCACGAACGGCACCAGCAGGGCCGCGCCGAGGGCGACCTCGCTCCTGGCCAGCAGTCGCGTGAAGAGTGCCGGGTCCATGCGGCGCAGGAAGGGGTAGGCGCCGGCCGCCATGCCGTGCGTGGAGGCGGCCCGCTGCTCGTCGGCTTCGATCAGGTCCAGGCCCGAGTTCAGGATGACGGCGGCGGCGGCCAGGCGGGGCGGCAGCTGGTGCGCGCGGGTGAAGATCTTCATGCTTCCTCACAGGGTTCCGAAATCGGGCTTCAACCCTCCTTCCCCCACAAAACGGGCCGTCCACTGGGAGAGGAATTATTGAGCCGCTCTTGGTGCCGCGGTTTAGTGTTCAGGGGTGGCATATGGCGCATACCTGAGATACCCGCACCTGCACGGTGACCTGGTCACCTTCGTCGCCGACGACGACGTCTGGCTCGCTCCGCTGACCGGCGGCAGAGCCTGGCGGTTCACCGCCGACCGCGTGGCCGTGTCGCACCCGCGGTTCTCGCCCGACGGGGGCCGGATCGCATGGACCAGTACGAGGGAGGGCGCTCCCGAGGCGTTCACCGCCGAGCTCGACGGGCCGGAAGGCGAACGGCTGACCCACTGGGGCGACAACACCACCTCCGTCCGCGGGTGGACGCCCGGCGGCGACGTGCTCGCGATCACCGCCGCCGGGCAGAGCGCGGGCAACCGGCGCTGGGCGCACGCGGTGCCGCTCGACGGCGGGCCGGCCACGCGCCTGCCGTACGGCTGGGTCAGCGAGGCGGCCGTCAGCGAGGAGAAGGTCGCCACGGTGTCGGTGGTGTGGCGCGAGCCGTCGCAGTGGAAGCGGTACCGCGGCGGCACGGCGGCCAAGCTCTGGGTGGACGCCGAGGGGAACGGCGAGTTCGCCAGGCTGTTCGCCGACAGCACGGCGCAGTACTGGTCGGTGAGCTGGGTCGGCGACCGGATCGTGTTCCTGTCCGACGCCGACGGCACGGGCAACGTGTACTCCGCCCTGCCCGACGGCTCCGACCTGCGCAAGCACAGCTCCCACGAGGAGTTCTACGCCCGCCACGCCACCGGCGACGGGCAGCGGGTGATCTACAGCCACGCCGGGGACCTGTGGCTGCTGGAGAGCCTGGACGCCGAGCCGTACCGGCTGGACGTGCGGCTCGGCGGGCCGCGGCCGGGGCGGGCCAGGCGGCCGGCGCCCCTGCGGGCGGGCGCGTTCTCGCCGGACGCCACCGGGCGGGCCAGCGCGGTGGAGATCAGAGGCACCGCGCACTGGGTGACCCACCGCGACGGGCCCGCCGGCGTGCTGCGGGCCGAGCCCGGCGTGCGCGTACGCCTGCCGCAGGCGCTCGACGCCGACGGCAGGGCCGTGTGGGTCTCCGACGCCGGCGGCGAGGACGGGCTGGAGATCGGCACCCCCGGCGGCGAGGTCAGGACCCTGGCCTCCGGGCAGCTCGGCCGGGTGCTGGAGCTGGCCGCCGCGCCCGACGGCAAGCACGTGGCCGTGGCCACGCACGACGGGCGGCTGCTCGTCATCGACCTCGAGACCGACAACGTGCGGGAGCTGGACCGCACCGACCAGGGCGACGTGAGCGGGCTGGCGTTCTCGCCCGACTCCACGTGGCTGGCCTGGGCCCACCCGCACCACAGGCGGCTGACGCAGATCAAGATGGGGCGGGTGGACGGCACGTCGGTGATCGAGGTGACGCCGCCGCGGTTCGTGGACCACGACCCGGCCTTCACCAAGGACGGCAAGCACCTGGCGTTCCTGTCGGTGCGCACGTTCGACCCCGTGTACGACGCGCACGTCTTCGACCTGTCGTTCCCCCACGGGTGCAAGCCGTACATCGTGCCGCTGAAGGCCGCCACGCCGTCGCCGTTCGACCCCTCGCTGCAGGGGCGCGGGTTCAACGGCGAGGACGACAAGCCGTCCAAGGACGACAAGAAGGACGATGCGCCGCCGCGCACCGAGGTCGACCCCGACGGGCTGGGCTCCCGCGTGGTGCCCGTGCCGGTGCCCGCCGGGAGCTACGGCAACCTGCGTACCGCCAAGGACGCGCTGCTCTGGCTGCGCTACCCGCTCAGCGGCGTGCTCGGCGACGGCAGCGAGCAGAGCTCCGAGACCGTGCTGGAGCGCTACGACCTCAAGAAGCGCGCCAAGTCCGAGCTGGGCAAGGAGATCCGCGCGTTCGAGGTCAGCGGCGACGGCTCCAGGCTCGTCACCAACGGCAAGAACGGCCTGCAGACCCGCGCCGCGAGCGAGGGCGACGAGGTCGTCACCATCGAGCTCGACCGGATCACCGTCCAGCTCGACCCGGTCGCCGAGTGGCTGCAGGGCTTCCGCGAGGCCGGCCGCCTCATGCGCGACCACTTCTGGCGCGAGGACATGAACGGCGTCGACTGGCAGGGCGTGCTCGACCGCTACGAGCCGCTGGTCTCGCGGATCGGCGCCCACTCCGAGCTGATCGACCTGCTCTGGGAGACGCAGGGCGAGCTGGGCACCTCCCACGCCTACGCCGTGCCCAACGGCTCCGGCGTCGATCCCAGGCGCCGCCAGGGGCTGCTCGGCGCCGACCTGGCCAGGGACGGCGACGGGGTCTGGCGGGTCGAGCGCATCCTGCCCGGCGAGTCGTCCGACCACGCCGCCCGCTCGCCGCTGCTCGCTCCGGGCGTCGCCATCCGCCCCGGCGACGCCATCCTCGCCGTCGGCGGCCGCCCGGTCGATCCGGTACGCGGGCCGCTCCCGCTGCTGGCCGGCACCGCGAACCAGCCCATCGAGCTGACCGTCCGGCACTCCTCCGGCGGCGACGTGCGCCGGGTCGTGGTCAGCCCGATCGCCGACGAGACGCAGCTGCGCTACCACGACTGGGTGGAGGACCGCCGCGCCTACGTCAGGCAGGCGTCAGGGGGCAGGCTGGGATACCTGCACGTGCCCGACATGGTGGCCTCCGGGTGGGCGCAGTTCCACCGCGACCTGCGTACCGAGATGGACTACGACGGGCTGGTCGTGGACGTGCGGGAGAACAGCGGCGGTCACCTGTCGGAGCTGGTGCTGGAGAAGCTGTCCCGCAAGGTCACCGGATGGGCCCGGGCGCGCTGGTACCAGCCGATGCGCTACCCCGACGACTCGCCGCGCGGGCCGGTGGTGACGGTCACGGACGAGTTCGCGGGCTCCGACGGCGACATCGTGAGCGCGGGCATCAAGAATCGCGGGATCGGGCCGCTGGTGGGGACGCGGACGTGGGGCGGGGTGATCGGGATCGACTCGCGGTACTCGCTCGTGGACGGCACCCGGGTCACCCAGCCCCGGTACTCGTTCTGGCTCGACGGGCCCGGGTGGGGCGTGGAGAACTACGGAGTCGATCCCGACATCGAGGTGGTGATCACGCCGCAGGACCGGGTGGCGGGCCGGGACCCGCAGCTCGACAAGGCCATCGAGCTCGCCTTGGCCGCGCTCGACGAGCGGCCGGCCGCCACGCCCCCCGACCTGCCGCCGCTCAGCCCGCCAGCCGGCTGAGTATCTCGGCGAGAATGGCCTCGGTGGTGGCGAAGTTGAGCCGGACGAAGCTCTCACCGCCGGGGCCGAAGGCCGCGCCGTCGTTCAGCCGCACCTTCGCCTCGCGCTCGAGCACCTCCGCCATGCCCGGCCTGCCCACGTCCAGCCAGGCCAGGTACGTCGCCTCCGGGACCCGGTAGCCGAACGTGGCGGGCAGGCGGGAGGCGATCGTGCGACGGTTGCGGTCGAGCAGCGCCACCGTCTCCGCGAGCCAGTCGTCCCCGTGCCGCCAGGCCGCCACGGTCGCCTCCACGCCGAACACGCTGGGGGAGCCGTAGACGAAGGGCGGCTGCGCCTCCAGGGCCTTGCGCGCGCCCTCGTGGCCGAAGTGGGCCACCGAGCAGCGGATGCCGCCCAGGTTGAACGCCTTCGTCGCCGAGGTCAGCGTGACCGTGCGCGCGGGCAGGATCGTGGCGAAGGGGATGTGCCGGTGCGGCTCGTACACCAGGTCGGCGTGGATCTCGTCCGCGATGACCAGCAGGTCGTGCCGCTCGGCGTGCTCGGCCAGCTCGGTCAGCTCGCGTTCGGTGAACGCGCGGCCTGTGGGGTTGTGCGGGTTCACCAGCAGGAGCACCCGGCAGCCCGACAGGTCGGGCACCTCGAAGCGCCACGTGTCGCCGTCCGGCTCCATCCGGATGGGGCGCAGCGGGCGCTCCATGACGCTCAGCGTGTCCAGGAACGGGTGGTACGCCGGGACGTGCACCGCGACCCCGTCGCCCGGCTTCGTCCAGAGCTGGAGGAGCACCTGGAGCGCCTGGTTGAGGTCGTTGAACGGACGCACCAGCCCAGGGTCGGCCTGCCAGCCGAACCGGCCCGCCATGCGCTCGGCGAACGCCTCGGCCAGCGGGCCGGCGTTCTGGTCCAGCAGCCAGACCGGGTAACCCAGGTCGCCGTCGGCCCGGCGGCGCAGCACCTCGGCGACCGCGGGGGCGGTGGGCAGGTCCATGTCGGCCACCCAGGCCGGGATCACCCCCGGCTCGACCGCCGCCCACTTGAGACCATCATGTGTGGATTTAAGGGTTAAGGGGGTATATGCGTCATTCACTCGGCCATTCTAGGATTCTGGATTGTGATGAGGCGGTGGCGCGGAGTATGGCAGGCTGGGCGGCCATGACGCCCCACCCGAAGATCGACGCGATCGTCGAGACGTACCTCACCTTGGCCGACGCGGAGGCTCCCGGGCTGGTGGAGGGGCTCTACCTGGAGGGCTCCGCGGCGCTCGGCGACTACCGGCCGGGCACCAGCGACGTCGACTTCGTCGCGGTGACGAGGCGGCCGCCGGCGGCCGGGGTGCTGGAGCGCATCCACACCAGACTCGGCGCCCACCCCTTCGACGGCGTCTACCTCACCTGGGACGACCTCGGCCACGACCCGGCCGAGCTGGGGGAGCGCCCGCAGGCGCACGCCGGGCGGCTCAACCGGCGGGGCTCGGTCAACCCCGTCACCTGGCACACGCTGGCCCGCCACGGGCTGACCTGCCGCGGGCCCAAGCCGGAGGAGCTGAAGATCTGGAACGATCCCGGCGCCCTGGCCGCCTGGACCGATCGCAACCTCGAACTCTACTGGCGCCGCCTGGTGACCCGCGCCTCGCGCCCGTTCACCCCGTGGGGGCTGATCTGCCTCGGCGGGTACGGCACCGTGTGGATCGTCACAGGAGTCGCCCGGCTGCACTACACGCTCGCCACCGGCGAGATCACCTCCAAGTCGGGGGCGGTGCGGTACGCGCGTGAGGCCTTCTCGGAGCGCTGGCACCGTGTGGTGGACGAGGCGCTGCGGCTGCGCGAGGAGGACAGCGCGCTGCCGTCGGCGGGGAGCGTGATCGCGGGGCTCGGCGACCATTTCGGCACGCCGCGGCGCTCGCTGTACGGATCGCCGTTCGAGCGCAGGCGCGACGTGCTCGGCTTCGCGGACCAGGCGATCTCGGCGGCGCACGCGCTGTACCGGGCGCGCTGATATTGACGGGGCCCCGCTGCCGGGGTACGAATGCGCTCACTGCCGCCTGTTCCGGCGCGGTGAGATGTTAACGCTAACATCGTGGAGGGCCGCTGGATGCGTACACGTTTCGTCGGGTTATGCCTGGTGCTGCTGGCCACCGTCCTGGTCCCGGCCCACGTCGCGCACGCCGCCGGGCCCGCGCCGCACTACCTGATGACGGCCTTCACCAACGCCAGCGAGTCCAACATGTACGTCTACGACTCCTTCAACGCCGGCACCTACAACCTCATCAGGGCCAACGCCTACCGGCCGCCGTCCGGGCTGATCCGCGACCCCAGCGTGATGCGGCACACCGACGGCTACTACTACCTCGTCCACACCACCAACTGGACCGGCGACACCATCGGCTTCGCCCGCAGCGCCGACACCGTGAGCTGGACGTTCCTGCGCAACGTGACCGTCGGCCTGAACGGCGCCACCGGCAGCACCTGGGCGCCCGAGTGGTTCAAGGACTCCGACGGCAGCGTGCACGTGATCTACTCCGCGTCCACGACGGGCACCGCCGGGCAGTTCAGGCCGTACCGGATCACCGCCACCAACAGCGCGCTGTCCGCGTGGAGCGCCCCGGTCGCGCTGGGCATCTCGGCCAACTACATCGACAGCTTCGTGGTCAAGTCCGGCTCGACGTACCACAACTTCCTGAAGAACGAGACGACCAAGTACATCGAACACGCCACCGCCCCCTCGCTCACCGGGCCGTGGACGTTCACCGGCACGGGCAACTGGGCCGGCTGGGGCTCCGGCCTGGAGGGCCCGGCGCTGACGCGGCTGCCGGACGGCCGCTGGCGGCTCTACTTCGACAACTACACCGGCGGGCGCTACTACTACGCCGACAGCGCCAACCTGTCATCGTTCGGGGCCAAGGTCGAACTGCCCGGCCTGTCCGGGACGGCCAGGCACTTCACCGTGCTGCGCGAGGACGCCGGCGACACGACCGCCGTGCCCACCGGCAACCGATCGCTGCGCTCGGCCAACTTCCCCGACCGGTACGTGCGCCACCGCGGCGGCCTGGCCTACCTCGACCCGCTGACGCCGTCCAGCGCGCTCGCCGACCGGCAGTCCGGCACGTTCACCGTCACGGCCGGGCTGGCCCACTCCGGCTGCTACTCGTTCCAGTCGGCCACCCAGCCCGGCTACTACCTGCGGCACTACAACATGCGGCTCGCCCTGCAACGTGACGACGGCTCGGCCATCTTCAAGGGCGACGCCACGTTCTGCGGGCGGGCCGGCCTGGCGGGCGGGGGCGCGTTGTCGTTCGAGTCCTACAACCTGCCCGGGCGTTACCTGCGGCACTACAACTACGAGCTGCGGCTGGACCTGTGGGCGTCCGGTTCGGTGTTCGCCTCCGACGCCTCCTTCACGGTCACGTCTCCGCTCGCGTAGGGAGGGACATGTCCAGAAATATCCCCCGCCGGGTCGTGCTCCTCGCCGTCCTGGCTAGCCTGCTCACCGTGACCGCCAACCTCCTGCCGACGGCCGCGCACGCATCACCGGCGGTGCAGTACACCAACCCGCTGGCCGCCCAGCGCGCCGACCCGCACATCTTCCGCCACACCGACGGCTACTACTACCTCACCGCCACCGTCCCCGAGTACGACCGGATCGTGCTGCGCCGCGCCACCACCATCCAGGGCCTGGCCACCGCGCCGGAGAGCGTCATCTGGCGCAGGCACACCAGCGGCGAGATGGGCGCGCACATCTGGGCGCCGGAGATCCACTTCATCAACGGCAAGTGGTACGTGTACTTCGCCGCCGGCCGCGCCGACGACGTCTGGCGCATCCGCATGTACGTCCTGGAGAACGCCGCAGCCAACCCCCTGACCGGCGCCTGGACCGAACGCGGCCGGATCGCCACCCCCTGGGACACCTTCTCCCTCGACGCCACCACGTTCGTCGCGGGCGGCGTGCGTTACCTGCTGTGGGCTCAGCAGGAGCCAGGCATCGCGACCAACTCCAACCTGTACATCGCCCGGATGGGCGCCAACCCGTGGACGATCACCGGCGCCACGACCCGCCTGACCGTCCCGACGCTGGCCTGGGAGACACGCGGGTACAAGGTCGCGGAAGGCCCCTCCGTGCTGCAGCGCAACGGCCGGCTCTTCCTGACGTACTCGGCCAGCGCCACGGACGCCAACTACTGCCTCGGCCTGCTGACCGCCTCCGCCACCGCCGACCCGCTCCAGGCGTCGTCCTGGACGAAGAGCCAGAGCCCGGTCTTCGCGAGCAACGCCGCGACCGGCCAGTACGGCCCCGGCCACAACTCCTTCACCACCTCCGAGGACGGGCAGAGCGACATCCTCGTCTACCACGACCGGTCCTACCGGGACATCTCCGGCGACCCGCTGAACGACCCGAACCGCCGTACGCGCGTCCAGAAGGTGTACTGGCGCGCGGACGGCACGCCCGACTTCGGCATCCCGGTCCCCGACGGGGTCACGCCGGTGCGCCTCATGTCGTACGACACGCCGGGGGCGGCGGTGCGGCACTGGAACTACCGTGCTCGGCTCGAAGCCAACGTGACCCCGCTGGCGGACTCGCAGTTCCGGCTCGTGACCGGGCTGTCGGGGAGCGGAACGGTGTCGCTGGAGTCGGCGAACTTCCCCGGCTACTACCTGCGGCATCGCAACCACGAGGCCTGGGTGGAGCAGCGGGACGGGTCCGCGCTGTTCTCCGCGGACGCCAGCTTCGTGCGGCGGAGCGGGCTCGCGGGGAGCGGGACCGTGTCGCTGGAGTCGGTGAACTTCCCCGGGTACTACCTGAGGCATCGGGCGGGGCAGGTGTGGGTGGAGCGGGATGACGGGTCGAGCGCGTTCCGGGGAAGCGCGAGCTTCGTCCTGGAGTGACCGGTCAGGCGGGAAGGTCGGTCGCCCGGGCGGTGACCAAGCCGAACAGGTCGCCGATCGTGGTCAGGGCGGCGGCGTGCAGGGCATCCGCCGGGACAGGCGTGCCGTCCGGGCCCGCCAGCGGCCGGGTCGCGCACGCCTCCGCCACCACCGTCGGGCGGTAGCCGAGGTTGAACGCGCCCTGGGCGGTGAACTGGACGCACATGTGGGTCATGAAGCCCGCCAGCACCAGGTCAGGCCCGGCGTCCAGGCGGCGCAGCGTCTCCAGCAGGTCCGTCTCGTGGAAGGAGTTCGGGAAGCCCTTGACGACGACCGGCTCACCGTCCCGGGGCGCGACACGCGGATCGATCTGCCCGATCTCGGCGCGGATGTCGTACGGGGTGCCTTCGCCGCCGTCGTTGACGACGTGCACCACCGGTGTTCCGGCGGCGCGGGCGCGCTCCAGGAGGCGGGCGGCGGCGTCGAGGGCGCGGTCGGCGTCGGGGAGGGCCATGACGCCGGTGCGGTAGGTGTTCTGGAAGTCGATCAGGATCAGGGTGCTGGCGGACAGCGACGGCAGGGCGCCGTCCAGGCCGATCACTTCACGCAGAGTGGTCGAAACGGTCATCTCATTCTCCTTGGAGTAGTACGGGAACAGGACATGGTGGATCATCGGCCGTGGTCAGGCGTGAAGCCATCAACGGCCGTGGCGAACACGGGCCACTACCGCCTGGCCCGGACGGACGCAGGCGTTGCGGTCGGCCGGGCGCAGACGTTGCGGCAGCACGTCCGTCTGGCCCGGTCGGGCTGAGGCGTTGCAACGCTTCCTCACCTCGGCCGGTCGGGCGGAAGCGTTGCGATCACACCGCCGTCCGGCCCGGTCGGGCTGAGGCGCTGCGACGTGTCCTCGCCTTGGCAGGTCGGGCGGATGCATCGCGGAGGCAGATCCGCCTGGGCCGGTGGGGCGGAGGTGTTCGGCCGCACCCCGCCAGCGCCCGGCCGAGGACAGGAGAGGCAACCTCGGGGCGAGGGTGGTGGGCTGGGTCAGGCGGCGGTGCGGAAGCGTCGCCGATAGGAGGCGGGGGTGGTGCCGAGGCGCCGCCGGAACGCCCGGTGCAGCGTCTCCGCCGAACCCAGGCCGCACGTTGCGGCGACCCGGTCGAGCGGCTCGTCGGTGCCCTCCAGCAGCCGGCGCGCCGCCTCCACCCGGGCCGACTCGACGTAGGCGGCCGGAGTGGACCCGGTCTCCTTGCGGAAGACCCGGGCGAAGTGCCGCTCGCTCAGGCACACGCGCTCGGCGAGCGCCGCCGCCGACAGGTCGGCGGTGAGGTTCGCGGTGATCCACACCCGCAGTTCGTCGAGGTCGCGGCGCTCGGTCGGCGCCTGCCAGAGCGGGACGCTGAACTGGCTCTGCCCGCCCTGCCGCTTGAGGTACATCACGAGCTGCCGGGCGACCGCCAGGGCGAGCCGTTCGCCGTGGTCCTCGGCCACCAGGGCGAGCGCCAGATCCATGCAGGAGCTGATGCCCGCGCCCGTCCACACCTTCCCGGAGCGGATGTAGATCGGATCGGGGTCGACGGTGACGTCGGGGTGGTCGGTGGCCAGCCGGTCGGCGGTGGCCCAGTGCGTGGTGGCCGTCCGGCCCGCCAGCAGGCCCGCGGCGGCCAGCAGATGCGCCCCGACGCACACGGAGGCGACCCGGTGGGCGTGCGGGGCGGTGTCGGCGATCCAGCCGACCAGGTCCGGATCGATCACCGGTGCACCGTCGCGGTCGACCGCGCCGGGCACCACCAGCGTGTCGACCCGGTCGCCGACCTGGTCGAAGGTCAGGTCGGTGGCGAGCCGTACCCCGGCGCTGGTGCGTACCTGGCCGCCGTCCGCCCCGGCCAGCAGCACCTGGTACGGCGTCCGGCCGGACATCTCCCGGTTCGCGACCGCGAAGACTTCCGCGGGACCGGTGACATCGAGCAGATCGACGTCGGGGAACACGGCGACGACGACACGGTGTGGAGCGGGCATGCCCCTATTGTCGCAAAAATGCCTCTATGGCCGCTATGACGTGGTTCTGTCATATCCGGACACCGTTCACGGGGCATCCGCAACCGGGACCAGGTGTCGCGACATGACGAAGCCCGCCCCGGACATGGCAGGTGTGGGGCGGCGAGAGAACGATCCAAGAGTGGCAGCGCCAGGAACGTTCCAAAAGTGCACGGGTCTCGTGCCCGGACAACATCACTGGCTGCCCGGCGCGACACAAGCCCCGGCGCGCAGCGCGGCACTGAGCGTACCCAGCGCTCGGCGCCCTTGGCGTCGTGGCGGTGACGGCGTACCCATGGGTGGTGTTTTCGGCGCGCGCCGGTTCGCGGCGCGGAAGGTCGGACGCGCGCCCGAGTCCTGACCCGCCTCGGCTGGGACGGAGACTCGTCCCCGCCGCAGGCCGTGACCCACCTCGGCTGGAGACAGTGACCCGTCTCCCCCGCAGGGCCGTAACCCGCCTTGGCCGAACACAGCGGCCCGCCTTCGCTCCAGGCGGCTACCAACCCTTGGTCGGAGACTCGTCCCCCGGCAGGGCCGTGACCCGCCTCGGCTGGAGACGGAGACCCACCTTCGCTACAAAACGTGCCCCTCCCCGGTCGGAGACGGAGGTCCGCCTTCGCTTCAGGCGGCTACCCACCCTTGGTCGGAGACCTGTCCCCTTGCGGGGGCCGTGACCCGCCTTGGCCGGAGACGGTGACCCGCCCTGGCTAGAGGCGGCGCAGGACCGCTACGACCTTGCCAAGGACGCTGGCCTCGTCGCCGGGGATGGGCTCGTAGTTGGAGTTGTGGGGGACGAGCCACACGTGGCCGTCCTTGCGCTTGAAGGTCTTGACCGTGGCTTCGCCCTCGATCATCGCGGCCACGATGTCGCCGCTCTCCGCGACGGGCTGCTGGCGTACGACCACCCAGTCGCCATCGGCGATGGCGGCTTCGATCATCGAGTCACCGGCGACCTGCAGGAGGAACAGCGTGCCCTCACCGACGAGCTGCTTGGGCAGGGCGAAGACGTCTTCGACGCTCTCCTCGGCGAGGATCGGCCCACCGGCGGCGATGCGGCCCACGAGAGGGACGTAGGCGGCCGTCGGGCGGTTGACCGTGGGCTCCTCGTCGGTGGCGTCGGGATCGACCCAGAGCACGGGCTCGCCCGGGAGGCGGACCTCCAGCGCGCGCGGCCGGTGCGGGTCGCGGCGCAGGTAACCCTTGCGCTGTAGCGCGGTGAGCTGGTGGGACACGCTGGACGTGCTGGTCAGCTGCACCGCCTCGCCGATCTCGCGCATGGACGGTGGATATCCGCGCTGCTGTACCGAGTCGCGGATCACTTCGAGGATCTTGCGCTGCCTGGGCGTCAAGCCCAGGGAGTCTCGCCGGCGCACCGCGAGGTCGCTGACCCCGTTTGCGTCATCCCGCTCGGTCATGCTCTTCCTCCTCGCCTGGCGGCCCGCCTAACCGGCGAACCTCCCGGTCCGTGGTCCTGATGTCGCACACAGCGACCGTATCGCTGTTGAAGATCATCTTCAAACAATTGTTCGAGTCTTCCTCGAAATTGTCGCCAGCGTGGTGTACAACATCGTACGGGAGTTCGATCGACATCGTGTTCGATTTGCTGATCTTTATTTGGCCTTTTCCTCGGGCCACACGGCGGGAGGTCATCCATGCGAACGCCCACAAATACGGACACGACCAGCGAAGACGTCAACCGGCTCACACTGATCGCCGATGCCACGCGGAGTAAGGATCGACGGGCCGACAATACGCGGGTGGGGGCCGCTGTTCGAGGGAATTCCGGCAAGAGGCTGGGGTCCCGTTCGAGTGGTGGGGGAAGGTCCCATTTGCGGCTCGTCCCGTCGCCGCGTGCGGGCGACGACCCGGACACCACCGTCCCGCCGCCCCCGGGGAGGGGCAAGAAGCGGCAAGGGCGGGGTGGCGGCGATGACACCGTGGGGGGCCGGAGGCCCGGCGCGAAGGGCGGGGTGCGAGGGGCCAGAAGCGGAGGGAGCGGGAGCGGAGGGGTCAAAGGTAAGAGCGGATCGGGAGAGGGGTCGGGGCGAGCCGTCGCCCTCGCGCGCGACGGTGATTCAGGCGAGCGGCGGGGCGACCTCCCGACTCGGCGCGGCGATGCCTCCATGCGGGAGCGCGCTGCCTCCGCTCGTCAGGGCGGCGTCTCCGCTCGCCTGAGTGGCGGCTCCTCGGGTCGTCAAGGCGGTTCCTCGGGTCGTCAAGGCGGTGTCTCGGGCCCTCAAGGCGGTGCCTCCGCCTGGAAGGGCGGTGCCTCTGCTCGTCGGGGCGGTGCCTCCGCTTGGGAGGGCGGTGCCTCGGGGCGGCGAAGTGTCGCGTTCCGGCGGCGTCGGGCGGCTTTGCGGCGGCGAGGCGTCTTCGGGCGGCGGCGCATCACCGGACAGTCGGGGGTTCCGGGGCGGCGGGACGCTTCCGGGCGGGCAGGTGTTGCGGAAGGCCGGGGCGTTGCGGGGAGGGGCGCCGCGCCTGTGCGGCTGACCCGGCGGGGTCGGGTCGTGCTGGTGCTGGCTGTGGCGTTGCTGTCCTTGGGCGGGTTCTGGCTCGGAACGCGG
The DNA here is from genome assembly GCF_040656115.1 of Nonomuraea sp. NPDC050202. Taxonomy (NCBI): domain Bacteria; kingdom Bacillati; phylum Actinomycetota; class Actinomycetes; order Streptosporangiales; family Streptosporangiaceae; genus Nonomuraea; species Nonomuraea sp. NPDC050202. The sequence goes on from NZ_JBFALF010000002.1 coordinate 158,369, forward strand.
GCGGCCGGGCACGCGGAAGTGCGGGTCGTGGTGGCCGGCCATGCTGGGCTTCCGTGGGTTGAGGTGCACAAGGGGGACACATTGTGGGAGATCGCCGACGCGCTCTCCGCGGGGGATGATCCGGGGGCGCTGGTGGAGGAGATCAGGCGGCTGAACGGGCTGTCCGACTCGCTCATCCGGCCGGGTACCCGCATCTACGTCCCGAAGGACACCGCCGCCTTACGCTGACCGCCGCGTCAGTCGGCGTGACACCCTGAGGGCCGGGCGAGCACCCCCCTGAGTCGGGCGAGCAACTCTCCTTGAGTCGGGCGAGCAGCCCTCCCTGAGTCGGACGAGCAGCCCCTCTTGGAGGTGGACGCAGCACGTCGGCATGGGGCCAACCGTCAGCGGGAACGGCGTCGCGGTCGGTCGTCGAGCCTTCCCTGACACGTGGCTCCGCCCGTGCTGCCTTGCATGCCACGGCGCCTGCCCTGCCCGGCCGGTTCCTGTGCGGCGACACACCTGCACGGCGGCCTCCCTGCACGGTGGCCTCCC